>NZ_SSDN01000069.1:0-82085 GCF_004794355.1 Microbacterium sp. K36
CGGCGCTGCCCGGACGGATCGCCGCCGTCACCGCGGAGCGGGATGACGCCCGTCGGCTCGGCGACCGGCTCCCCGCCATGGAGAGCGCGCGCGTCGCTGCCGAGCTCCGCCGGGAAGCGGCGGAAGAGGCGGCACGTCTGCAGCAGGAGTGCGCCGCGGCCGACCGGGTCCTCGCCGAGACGACGTCCGCGCAGGCCGCCGCGCAATCGGCTCTGGCCGATCTGCGCCAGCGCCGGATCGACGGCATGGCCGGGGAGCTGGCGTCCGCTCTGATCGAGGATCACCCGTGCCCGGTGTGCGGGGCGCGGGAGCATCCGGCGCCGGCAGACCACAGCGCGGCGGTCTCCGTGGAGGACATCGCGGCTGCGGAGACCCGGAGGGACGAGGCGGCGCGCCGCGAGCAGCAGGCGAGCTCGACCTGCACGTCGCTGCAGGTCGAACTCGCTGCGGCCCTGGCGCGCGCGGACGGACGAGACGTCGAGACGGCGAAGGCCGGGCTCGATGCCGCCGTGGCCGCTGAGAAGGAGGCGCTCGCCGCGGCCGAGGCCGCGCGGCTGCGCGACGGCGAGCTCGTCGAGCTCGGTGCCCAGCAGAGCGCGCTCGAGGAGCGGCGCGTCCAGGACGAGGCGGCCCTCGCCGAAGCCCGCGAGCAGCTCGCCCTGGTCGTCCAGCGCGACGAGGCCGCCCGTACGGCGATCGACGAGGCGCGAGGGAGCTACGCGTCGGTGGCTGAGCGCATGGCGGAGGCCCACGCCCACCTCGCCGTCGCACGCCGCCTCCTCGACGCCGAAGCCGAACGGGCGCGGAGGCAGCAGGCGGCGGCGGAGGCGGCTGCCGAGAGGGATGCCGCCCTCGACGCCTCTGAGTTCTCCGACGTCGAGGCCGCCGCCGCGGCGCTACGTCCGCTGGCGGTGCAGACGGAGCTGGACGAGCGGGTGACGACGCACGCCGTGCAGCGGGAGAAGGAGCGCGCCCTCCTCTTCGACCTCGAGCTGCGAACGCTGCCGGAGGAGCCCATCGACCTCGCGCCGGTCGAGCAGGCCGCACGCGAGGCCAGGGCGGCATGGTCCGCCGCCGTCGACGAGGCCACCAGGGCGGCGGGCGATGCGGTGCGGCTGGCCGGCCTCATCGACGCCGCGAAGGACGAGCATGCCCGCACGGCGGAGGATGCCGCGGAGTTCGAGGTGCTCCAGGCTCTCGCGGACACGATCGCAGGACGAGGGGCGAACACCCGCAAGATGACGTTGGAGACCTTCGTGCTGGCGGCGGAGCTCGAGGAGATCGTCGACGCCGCGAACCGCCGGCTCCACGACATGTCGGAAGGACGCTACCGGCTGCAGCACTCCGATGCGCTGGCTGCGCGCGGTGCCGCCTCCGGGCTGGGCATCGTGGTCGCCGACGCCTTCACCGGGCAGACCCGTCCGCCGCAGTCCCTCTCGGGCGGCGAGACCTTCCTCACCTCCCTCGCGCTCGCCCTCGGCCTGGCCGAGGTGGTGACGGCCCGCGCCGGAGGCATCCGCCTGGACACGCTCTTCATCGACGAGGGTTTCGGTTCCCTCGACGGCGACACGCTCGACGTCGCGATGCGCACGCTCGACGAGCTGCGACAGGGCGGCCGCACGGTCGGCGTCATCAGCCACGTCGAGGCCATGCAGGAGCAGATCCCCGCGCAGCTCACGGTCCGTGCGCTGCCGAACGGACCGAGCGTCATCGAGACGCGCTGAGTCAGACCCCGTACTCGGCGCGGATCACCTCGCGCAGCTCGATGCTGCACCGGGCGATGGCCTCGCGGAAGTCGGCCAGGGCACCGTCCTCCGCCTGATCGGAGACGGCGCGGAACGCGCGGATCGGCACGCCGAACTGCCCCGCCACCCAGATGTAGGCGTAGGTCTCCATGTCCACCAGCGCCGCACCCATCGGCCGGATCACGGCGGTGACCTCGGCGTCGTTCACGAAGTGGTCACCCGTCGCGATCACGACGCCCTCGCGACCCGTGGTCACCTGCGGCGGAAGCGAGACGTGCCGTCCGACGACGCCGTCGAGGTCGATCACGTCGTGCTGGACGGCGGTGGCGATCTCGTGCACCGCGTACGCACGTCCCTTCTCGATGGAACCCGCGGTGCCGACGACGACGACCTCGTCGTAGTCCTTGGCGTCCAGGGCACGGGTCAGCGCGTACGTCGCCGGCAGCTTCCCCGGGCCGGTGACGAGCCGGTCGAAGCCGTCGAGCTCCTCGGGGAAGGCGGACAGTTCGGACTCGAGGGCGGCGACGAGGAGCTTCACCGTCTCAGTCTGTCAGGTCGCCGCTGGATACCTCGTCCGCGCGGTGGCGTGACCCGCACGAAACCCGGAGGGGGGATACTGGAGCCGAACCGATGAGCGGAGGACCACGTGTCGTTGCAGAAGCAGATCGCGGAAGACCTGGGCGCCCGGCCCGACATCGATCCCGAAGCGGAGGTGGAGCGTCGCGTCGGCTTCCTCGCGGACTACCTGCGCACGACCGGCGCGAAGGGCTTCGTCCTCGGCATCTCCGGCGGACAGGACTCGACGCTCGCGGGGCGCCTCGCCCAGCTCGCAGTGGAGCGCGTGCGTGCCGAGGGTGGGGAAGCGAGCTTCCTGGCCGTGCGTCTGCCCTATCGCGTGCAGCACGACGCCGACGACGCCCAGGCCGCGCTGGACTTCATCGCGCCGGACTCCTCGATCGAGGTGAACATCCAGAACGGCGTCGAGGGCGTCGAGAAGGACATCGAGTCCGCCGTCTCCAGCGACATCTCCGACTTCAACCGCGGCAACATCAAGGCGCGCCTCCGCATGGTCACGCAGTACGCGCTCGCCGGGCATGAGGGGCTGATCGTCATCGGCACCGACCACGCCGCCGAGGCCGTCACGGGGTTCTACACGAAGTTCGGCGACGGGGCCGCTGACGTCCTCCCGCTTGCCGGTCTCACGAAGCGACAGGGGCGGGCCCTGCTCCAGTTCCTGGACGCTCCGGAGCGCCTAGCCTTCAAGGTCCCCACCGCCGACCTCCTCGACGACCAGCCGGGGCGCACGGACGAGGACGAGCTGGGGCTGACGTACGAGCAGATCGACGACTTCCTCGAGGGCCGGGAGGTCGACCCCGAGGTCGCCGGGCGCATCGAGGCGCGGTACCTCGCGACCCAGCACAAGCGTCATCTCCCGGTGACCCCCGACGACACCTGGTGGCGCTGACCGGTTCCCCCGGTGCGGGACCGCCCGCTTTTCGCCGTGTCGGATGCCGCGGATAGTGTCGAAGCAGCCGACAGAACGGGAGAATCGTGCGGATCGACACAGAGGCGCAGCGGGTCATCTGGAGCGCGAGCGACCTCAAGGCGGCCGCCGAGTGCGAGTTCGCATGGTCGCGGGCGATCGACGCGAAACTGGGTCGGGTCCCCGCCGTCGAGGAGCCGGAGGACGCGACGCTCCTCCGCGCCGCCCAGCTGGGAGACGTGCACGAGCAGAACGTGCTCGACCGCTACATCCGGGAGCTCGGCGACGAACGGGTGCACCGGATCGCCAAGGTCTCCTCGAGCGATCCTGAGGCCCTCGCGGCCGCCGTCGACGAGACGCTGAGCGCTCTGCGGTCCGACGCGCTGGTCGTCTTCCAGGCGGCCTTCGCCACCGACGAGTTCGTCGGGTTCGCCGACTTCCTCCGCCGCGATGCGGACGGGCGCTGGCGCGTGCAGGACTCCAAGCTCGCCCGCAAGGCCCGGGTGACCGCCCTCATGCAGCTCGCGGCATATGTCGATCAGCTCGACCGGCTCGGCATCCCGCGAGCGGACGAGGTCGACCTCATCCACGGGGACAACAGCGTCAGCACGCACGCCGTCGACGACCTCCTTCCGCTGTTCCGTGTGCGTCGGTCGCGGCTGCGCGCTCTCATCGCGGACCGCGCCGTGGCTGAGGGCGCCGCAGGAGCGCCCCTCGCGTGGGGCGACGACCGCGGCGACCTGCGCGTGGTCGCCTGCGGGCGCTGCGCCACCTGCGAGGAGCAGGTGCTGGCCCACCGGGACCTCCTCATGGTCGCACGCATGCGTCCGGTGCAGCGGGCCCGTCTCCGCGCCGCCGGGATCCTCACGATCGACGACCTGGCCGCGGCGACGCAGGCCCCCGAGGGCATGAACGTCGACACCTTCAAGAACCTCCGCGCCCAGGCCCGGGTGCAGCTGCGGGCGGATGCCGAGGGCGCGGCGACATACGACGTGCACTACGCCGCGGCGATCCACACCCTCCCGGTGCCCAGCCACGGCGACATCTTCTTCGACTTCGAGGGCGATCCGCTGTACACCGAGCCCGCCCCCGACGGCGAGGCGGAGTGGGGCATCGACTATCTGTTCGGCTGGGTCGACAACGCCGACCAGTACACCGCGCTCTGGGCGCACTCGTTCGCGGAGGAGCGGCGGGCGCTGGAGACCTTCCTCGACTTCGTGAAGGTGCGCCGCGCCGCGCACCCCGGCATGCACATCTACCACTACGCCCCCTACGAGACCTCCCACCTGGTCGCGATGGCCGCCCGCCACGGGGTGCGCGAGGGCGAGGTGGACCGCCTGCTCCGCGAAGGCGTGTTCGTCGACCTGTACCCGCTGGTGCTGCGCACCGTGCGGGTCGGCTCGCGGTCCTACTCCATCAAGAAGCTCGAGCCCCTCTACATGGGGGAGGACGTGCGCACGAGCGACGTGCAGAAGGGCGACGATTCCATCGTGCAGTACGTCGCCGCGCGGGAGCTCGCGGCAGCGGGCGCGCAGGCCGAGGCCGACGCCGTGCTCGCCGACCTCGCCGACTACAACCGCTACGACTGCGTCTCGACCCGCCGGCTGCGCAACTGGCTCATCGACATCGCCCGAGCGGAGGGCGTCACGCCGGCCCCGCCGGACGATGCGGACGAGGTCATCTACGAGCCGTCCCCGCGTTCGCTCGCTCTTCTCGGCGACGCGGAGCGTGCGGTGGAGGCCGGTGACGACGGGCTCGTGCACCGGATCGCGGCGGCCGCCATCGACTACTTCCCGCGCGAGGCGAAGAGCTTCTGGGTCGCGCACTTCCAGCGGCTGCGGGAGCCGGTCACCATGTGGGACGGCACGCGCGATGTGGTGAAGGTCGATGCGACCCGCTCGCGGGTGCGCCGCGACTGGAGCATCGGCGAAGGCCGCAGAGTCCTGTCGCGGGAGCTGGAGATCCGCGGCGAGGTGTCCCCGGGCACGACGCTCGGTCCTGGTGCGCAGCCGTTCGCGCTCTACGACGTCCCCGCCCCGTTCGACACCGACGTCCCGTCCCGCGCCGTGCATGTGCCGCACGGGGTCACGGTCGTCGAGGTGCTGGACGACGGGTACCTCGTGGTCGAGTCCGCCGTGCAGGGACAGACCTGGGACGACCTCCCCGTCGCCCTCACCCCTGCCGCGCCGCCTCGGGTGGTGTCGCTGCAGCAGGCGATCGATGAATGGGCCGACGCGGTGCACGCGGCCGCCCCGGGCTTCCCCGAGGACGCGGCCACCGACATCCTCCGCCGCCTGCCTCCGCGCACGGTGTCGGGGAACGCGCTTCCGGCCGCAGGGGATGACACGATCGACGCGATCGTCCGCGGAGTCCTCGACCTCGACCGCAGCTACCTCGCGGTGCAGGGCCCCCCGGGCACGGGGAAGACCTACACCGGCTCCCAGGTGATCGCCCGGCTCGTCAACGAGCACGGCTTCCGCATCGGCGTCGTCGCGCAGTCCCACGCGATCATCGAGACGCTGCTGGAGCGCGTCGTCGCCGACGGTGTCGCCCCGGGTCAGGTGGCGAAGTGCCCCAAGGATGCCGACGCCGATCCCGGCTACACGGTGATCCCGAAGACCGGGATGGCCGCCTTCCTCGCCGAGCACGAGAACGAGGGTGCGGTCGTGGGCGGCACCGCGTGGGATTTCAGCAACACCCAGCGGGTGGCCAGGGGAGAGCTCGACCTGCTCGTGATCGACGAGGCCGGACAGTTCTCGCTCGCCTCGACCATCGCGGTCGCCGCCGGTGCGCAGCGGCTCCTGCTCCTCGGCGACCCCCAGCAGCTGCCCCAGGTCAGCCAGGGCGCCCATCCGGAGCCGGTGGACACCTCTGCGCTCGGCTGGGTGATGGACGGCGATCCCGTCGTGCGTCCTGAGTACGGCTACTTCCTCGCCCGCTCCTGGCGCATGCACCCGTATGTCGCGGCTCCGGTGTCGAAGCTCGCCTACGCCGGCAAGCTCGCCTCCGCTCCCGGAACGGAGCGACGCGCGGTCGAAGGCATCGACCCGGGCCTGCATGTGGTGCCGCTGCGGCACCGCGGCAACGCGACCCAGTCGCCGGAGGAAGCCGCCGAGGTGGTGCGTATCGTCCGTGACCTCGTCGGCCGTACCTTCCACGACAACGACGCCGAGGGCACCGTCCGCCCGCTGACGCCGGAGGACATCATCGTGGTCGCGCCCTACAACGCGCAGCGGCAGCTCGTGCACGATGCGCTCGCGGCGGCCGGTTTCGGCGGGGTCCCGGTGGGGACCGTCGACAACTTCCAGGGTAAGGAGGCGGTCGTCTCCCTCACGACGCTCGCCGCGTCGAGCGGTCGGGATGCCCCGCGGGGCCCGGAGTTCCTGCTGCTGCAGAACCGGCTCAACGTGGCGATTTCCCGCGCGCAGGTCGTGGCCTACCTCATCCACTCGCCGGCGCTGCTCGACGATCTGCCGTACACGCCCGAGGGTGTCGCGAGGCTCAGCGCCTTCGCCCGCCTGGTGGGCGCCGCTGGTGAGGAGGAATCATGATGTCGTCCGTCCCCGGGTCTGCTTCCGTCGAGACGCCGACGGCCGATGAGATCCTGCGCGCCGCCGCCGCATGGGCGTGGTTCCCTCGCGGCAGCGAGGACGTCCGCGACGATCTGCTGCTCGTGCGCTACCCGGAGCGGTTCGGAGGCGGCGTCCGCGGCTCCCAGGTGACGTCGACGCGGCCCGCCGCCGAGGTGCTGGACGCGGCACTGGAACGCACCAGAGCCTGGGGCGAGAACGTCTTCACGTTCTGGACCAACCCCGCGGACGACCCGGACCTCGAGGACGAGCTCCAGCGCCGCGGTGCGGTGCACTTCGACACCGTCACCGTGTTCGCGCGCCCGACCATCGGAACCGAGGTCGACGTGCCGCCCGGGGTCACCGCCGAGGTCGTGCGCACGAGGGACCAGCTCCGCGAGGTCGATGCGATCAACGTCCCCGTCTGGGAGCAGCAGCCGCTGGACGAGGACGGTCTGGACGCCGAGTTCGCCGAACTCACCGCATCCCTGTCCGCGGGGGAGGGTTTCCGGGTGCTCGGCCGCATCGACGGCCGCGCGGTGAGCACGGGCGGATGCACGATCGTCGACGGGTTCACCCGGCTGTGGGGCGCCGCGACACTCGACGCCGACCGGGGTCGCGGCGTGTATCGAGCGGTCCTCGCGGAGCGCCTGCGGCAGAGCACCGCGCGCGGTGCGGGAACGGCGCTCGTCAAGGGCCGCGTCTCGACATCGGCGCCGATCCTCGCGAGGGCCGGCTTCACGCGTTACGGCGAGGAGCGCGGCTATCGCCTGACCCTCTGACGAGAGTCGAGAGCGCGAGCGAGGTCAGACGGTGCCGTAGAGGCGGTCGCCCGCATCGCCGAGGCCGGGCACGATGTAGCCCTTCTCGTCGAGGCGCTCGTCGAGCGCTCCGAGGACGAGGGTCACATCCCGGTCGCCGGCCATCGCCTCGATGGCGGCCACGCCCTCCGGAGTGCCCAGCAGGCAGATCGCGGTGACGTCCTTCGCGCCGCGGTCGAACAGGAACTGGATGGCCGCGGCGAGGGAGCCGCCCGTCGCGAGCATCGGGTCGATCGCGAAGCACTGGCGGTCGGAGAGATCGTCCGGAAGCCGCTCGGCGTACGTGGTGGGCTCGAAGGTCTCCTCGTCGCGGACCATGCCGAGGAAACCGACCTCCGCGGTGGGGAGGAGCTTGACGAGGCCTTCGAGCATGCCGAGACCGGCGCGCAGGATGGGGACGACGATGGGCCGCGGCTCGGAGATCTTCACGCCCGTGGTCGTGGTGACCGGCGTCGTGATCTCGATGGGAGTGACCTTCACATTCCGGGTCGCCTCGTACGCGAGGAGCGTCACGAGCTCTTCGGTCAGCTGGCGGAAGACCGGCGACGGGGTGCGCGCGTCGCGCAGCACCGAGAGCTTGTGGGTGATGAGAGGGTGGTCGGCGACGTGAACACGCATGGATACAGGCTAATGCGCGCCGCGTCCGCGCACGACATCGGGTGCCGTGGCGGCCGCCTCGCACTGCCGTAGGCTCGGGGCATGACCGCCGCCGACCGCCTCGCGATGCAGCGTGCGCTCGAGCTCGCCGCCGAGGCCGCGACCGCCGCGGAGATCCCCGTCGGTGCCGTCGTGCTGGACGCGGAAGGCCGTGTCGTGGCCGAAGGGCGGAACACCCGCGAGGCCACGCACGACCCGACCGGGCACGCCGAGATCGAGGCGATCCGCGCCGCGGCGTCGGCCCGCGGTTCATGGAACCTCGACGGCTGCACGCTCGTCGTCACCCTCGAGCCCTGCGTGATGTGCGCCGGCGCGATCCTCCAGGCACGCATCGGCCGCGTGGTCTTCGGCGCGTGGGACGACAAGGCGGGAGCGGCCGGCTCGATGTACGACGTGTTGCGCGACCGCCGCCTGCCCTACCGTGCCGAGGTGATCGGCGGCGTGGACGAGCACGCGTCCATCGCCCTGCTCCGCGCCTTCTTCGAGGACCGTCGCTGAGCGCTCAGTCCGAGGACTTGAGGACGAAGACGTCCGTCGAGGGTTCCGGATCGATCGCGGGACGGTAGACGTCCGGCTCGATGTAGACCACCCGGGCGACCGGCACGGCGGCGCGGATGCGGGCCTCGATCTCGTCGATGTCGTCCGCGACCTCGCGCAGCGGCTTGTCGGCGCTGAGCGCGATCTTCGCGGCGACCATCAGCTCGTCCGGCCCCAGGTAGAGGGTTTTCATGTGGATGATCTTCTCGATCTCCGGACCGTCGTTGATCGCGTCCACGATGCGGTCGTGGTCGGCGGGGGTCGCACCCTCGCCGACGAGCAGGCTCTTGGTCTCGACCCCCAGCACGATCGCGATGAGCACGAGCAGGACGCCGATCATCACCGTGCCGAGGGCGTCGAAGACGGGGTTGCCGGTGAGGAGCGTGAGACCGACGCCGAGCAGGGCGAAGGTGAGTCCGGTGAGGGCCCCGACGTCTTCCAGGAGGACCACGGGGAGCTCGGGCGCCTTGGACCGCCGGACGAAGGAGAACCAGGACTGGCCCTTCTCGCGGACGACGTTGCTCTCGCGCACGGCGGTGCGCAGCGAGAACGACTCCAGGCCGATCGCGATGAACAGCACGACGAGCGGGAGCCACCACCAGGTCTGGTCGATCTCATGCGGGTGGGTGAGCTTCTCCACGCCCTCGTAGATCGCGAAGAGTCCGCCGACGGAGAAGAGGATGATCGACACGACGAATGCGTAGACGTAGCGTTCGCGGCCGTAGCCGAACGGGTGCGAGCGGTCAGCGTGACGCTTCGCCTTGCGCCCGCCGAGCATCAGCAGGAGCTGGTTCCCCGAGTCGGCGACGGAGTGGATCGCCTCGGCGAGCATCGAGGCCGAGCCGGAGAGGGCCCACGCGAGGAACTTCGCGAGAGCGATGCCCAGGTTCGCCAGGAACGCCGCGACGATGGCCTTGCTGCCTCCGGATGCACTCATGCGACGAGTCTAGGACGGCAACCCGGCCGTCACAGGAGCGCCCGCCGTAGGATGACGACATGGCTGATGCGCTCCCGTCCCTCGCGTTCCTCGGTGCCGGATCCATGGGGGGAGCGATCCTCCGGGGCGTGCTCGCCTCGGGGGTCCCTGTGGACGGAGGGATCACTGCCACGAACCGCACGCCGGAGAAGGCGGAGGTGTTCGCGGGTCTCGACGGAGTCACCAGCATCGCGCTGTCCGAGCGGCCGGAGGGCAATGCCGACGCCGTGGCCGGCGCGCGGGTGGTCCTGGTCGGGGTGAAGCCGGCGATGGTCCCCGATCTCCTGCGCGAGATCGCGCCGCACCTCAGCCCGGAGACCGTCGTGGTGAGCCTCGCCGCGGGAGTCACGCTGCAGACCTTCGCGGATGTCCTCGGCTCGGAGGCCCGCGTCATCCGCTCCATGCCGAACACCCCGTCGACGATCCGCAAGGGGGTCACCGGTCTCGCGGCCGGCGCCGCGGCGACTCCCGACGACCTCGCGCTCGTGCGTCGTCTGTTCGAGACGGTGGGGGCGGTGGTGGAGGTCCCCGAGTCGCAGATCGATGCGCTCTCGACGATCTCGGGCTCCGGTCCCGCCTACGTCTTCCTCCTCATCGAGGAGTTCACCGCGGCCGCGCGGGAGATGGGCTTCGCCGACGCGGACGCCCGTCTGCTGGCCGAGCAGACCTTCATCGGTGCGACCGCTCTGCTGGACTCGACGGGGGAGGACCCCGCCGAGCTGCGCCGCCGGGTGACGAGCCCGAAGGGGACGACGGAGCGCGCGGTCGCCGTGCTCCAGGACGCCCACCTGTCCGACACCTTCGCCACTGCTGCTGCCGCCGCTCTCGCTCGCGCGAAGGAGCTCGCCGCCGGCGCCTGATCCCACCTGCCTGTTCTCGCGCGCTTCCACCCCGCGAGAACAGGCGACCACGCGAGTCCAGGCAGCCAACACCCCTGGAGCCTGAACGCCCGCGAGTGCCTGTTGCGGCGAGGTGCCGGGCGGCTAGGCCTCGCTGGCGACCTCGGCGAGCACCTCCGGCCAGCGCCGTTGCAGGACGCGACCGCCGAGCACCGTGCCGCCCCACAGCGCGACACCACCGAGGACGACGGCGGCCGCGAGGCTCGCCCAGCCCAGGGGCGGGATCCAGATCGACGCGATCGCGAAGCCGAGGGCGGGGCCGCCGAGCAGCAGGGTGATCGGCGACATGATGAGCATCGCGAGGAAGGACTGTGCGCCGCCCGAAGAACCGCGTCCGAACGGGTTGGCCTCGGGTGCCGGAGCTCGCCCCGGCAGGAACGCCCCCACCCAGGAGCCCGCGCCGGCCGACACCGCCATGAGTCCGAGAGCAGCGCCCAGGCTGCCCGGAAGTAGATCCGGACGCCCGGCCAGCAGACAGGTCGCCACGCACAGGAGAACCGTGATCGGCACCGCCACCAGCGCGAACCCGAGCAGCCGTCCGACCCGATCGGCGGTCCCGCTCACCCCGGTGAGGATGTGCAGGGCGACGGCGTCGTTGTCATACGCGATCGCCATCTGCACGATGCTCCCGGCGAGCAGGGCGTTGATCGCCGGGATGAGGGTGATCGCGGGCGCGAAGCCGGTACTGTCCTGCTGCAGTCCGTTCATGAGCGCGAGCCCGAGGAAGATCGCGGGGAGCAGCAGGAGCATCACGATGTTGACGACCTGACGCGGGTCGCGGCGGAAGTAGCGGAGGGTCCGTCCCGCGATGGCGCCGACGGGTCCCGCGGGCAGCAGGCGGTCGAGCACGCCTCCCGAGCGCACGCGTCCGCCCCCGCTCGACTGCAGGGGAGCGACGAGGCGCGCAGCGAGCATCCGGCGCGCGGCGACCCAGAAGACCGCGAGGGTGGCGGCGGCGACGAACAGCCGCAGGACGGCGGTGACGACGTCGCCCTGTGACACGGCGGCCGGGACTCCGAACACGGCGGCGACCGGCGTCCACGAGGCGATCTCGGCGACCGCGGTGAAGGCGCCACCGACGTCGCGCACGGTCGACAGTGCCTGCAGCCCGATGTTGAGGAGGAGGCCGGACGAGGCGAGCAGGACCACGCCGAGGGTGAGGACGAGGTCGCGCGTCCGCCGGCGGGCAAGCCATCCCGCGAGCAGTCCGCTGACGACGCGAGCGCCCAGCACGCAGGTCGCGAGCGCGACGGGGACCATGAGCACCGCGACCAGGAGGGCCGGAACGCTGACCGACCATCCCACGAGCATCAGCAGCAGGGCCAGGGCGGTGCCGATGCCGCCGATCGTCGTCGTCCCCGCCACGACCAGTCCGGGGAGGAGAGAACGGGCGGTCACCGGGAGCAGGGCGAAGCGCTCAGGTGCCAGCGAGTCGTCCGCACTGACGAGGATCGACCCGATCCACCACCCGAGCACGATGATGGCGCCGGTGAGCACCATCGCGGTCACGGCGGCGTCCGGAGCGCCCACGCGCAGCGCGATCAGACCCACGGTCAGCAGTCCCAGCATGCTCAGCGCGATGAGACCCACGATCACGAGGGTCACGATCATCCAGGGGTTGCGGGAGAGCTGATGCCCGAGCTGTCGCAGCCGCAGACCTACGAGGAGCGCAACCACGCGAGGGTCTCCGTTCCGAGGTCGTGCGCGCCGACGAGGCTGAGGAAGCGCTCCTGCAGCGTGAGTCCGGCCCGCACCTCGTCGAGGGCGCCGTGGGCGAGCAGACGCCCCTCGGCCACGATGGCGACGCGGTCGCACAGCGACTCGACGAGCTCCATGACGTGGCTGGAGAGGACGACCGTGCCGCCGCCGTCCACGAAGGAGCGCAGGATCTGCCGGATCGTCTGCCCGGAGACCGGGTCGACGGCCTCGAGGGGCTCATCGAGGATCAGCAGCCGGGGCGCGTGGATGAGGGCGCAGGCCAGGCCGATCTTCTTCTTCATGCCGGCCGAGTAGTCGACGACGAGGGTGTCGCCCGCTTCCGTCAGGCCGAGGGCGTCGATGAGCTCGCGGGAGCGGGAGACGACCTCCGCCTCCGGCATGCCGCGCAGCAGGCCGGTGTAGCGCAGCAGCTCGGCGCCGCTGAGCCGGTCGAGCATCCGGATGCCGTCGGGGAGCACGCCCATCCGCGCCTTCGCGGCGGCAGGGTCCTGCCAGACGTCGGCGCCGAGCACCCAGGCCGTCCCGGCGTCCGGGCGCAGGAGCCCGGTGGTCATCGCGAGCGTCGTCGTCTTGCCCGCGCCGTTCGGGCCGAGCAGCCCCAGCATCGACCCCGCGGGGACGTCCAGCGACAGCGCGTCGACGGCGACCTTCTGGCCGAACTGCTTGCGGAGCCCGCGGAGGGCGAGGACGGGCGGTGCGGGGGCGTGATCGCTCATGCCCCCCATCCCACCACGCCTGCCGCGGCCGGCGCATCCGCCGCGGGGAGGACCCGGCTCAGCGGTCGAGGGCGGCGAAGCGCTCGATGTCGCTGTTGGTCCCGGAGACGATGATGAGGTCGTGGTTGGTCACGATCGTGTTGGCCTCCGCGTAGCGGAACGGCTTGCCCGGGCTCTTCACGCCGACGACGGTGACCTTGTACTTCGAGCGCACACCGGACTCGTTCAGGCCGACGCCGCGGATGAACTTCGGCGGGTACATCTTGGCCAGGACGAAGTCGTCGTCGAAGCGGATGAAGTCGAGCATGCGCCCGCTCACGAGGTGGGCCACGCGCTCGCCGGCCTCGCGCTCGGGGTAGATGACGTGGTTGGCGCCGACGCGGGCCAGGATCTTGCCGTGCGACTGGGAGACCGCCTTCGCCCAGATCTGCGGCACCTTGAGGTCGACGAGGTTGGCCGTGATGAGCACGGACGCCTCGATCGAGGAGCCGACGGCGACGACCGCGACCTGGAAGTCCTGGGCGCCGATCTGGCGGAGGGCGTCGATGTTGCGGGCGTCGGCCTGCACGGTGTGCGTGACGCGGTCCGACCACTTCTGCACGAGCTCGAGGTTGTCGTCGATCGCGAGCACCTCGCGGTCGAGGCGGTCGAGCTCGCCGGCGCACGCAGCGCCGAAGCGGCCGAGACCGATGACGAGGACGGGAGCGTCCCCCCGAAGGACTTCAACCAACGATCGGCCTTTCCACGGGCAGTGAGTAGTACTGCGTGCGCGATGTCGCGGCGACTGCCGCAGCGAGAGTCACTGTACCAACGCGGCCCATGAAGATCGTCGCGGCCATGACGTACGAGGCGGAATCCGGAAGCTCCCCGGTGAGGCCCGTTGAGAGTCCGACTGTGCCGAACGCGGAGATGACGTCGAAAAGCACGTGGCTGATGTCGGCCTTGGTGATCTGCGCGATCACGATGGTCGACAGAGCGACGATGGTGGCGCCCCAGGCGACGACGCTGAGGGCGACCCGCTGCACGTCGCTGGGGATGCGGCGGCCGAACGCCTCGACGGACTGGCGGCCCTTCGCCTCGGACCAGACGGCGATCGCGAGGACCGCGAGGGTCGTCACCTTGATGCCGCCCGCCGTCGACGCCGACCCGCCGCCGACGAACATGAGCATGCTGGCGGCGAGCAGCGACGAGCCGTTGAGGTCGTCCATCTCGATGACATTGAAGCCGCCGGAGCGGGTCATCGCGGAGAGGAAGAACGCCTGGAAGGTCGTGTCCGCCGCGTCCATGGAGCCGAAGGTCTTGGGGTTGTCGTACTCGAGGATGAGGAAGGCGGCCGCGCCCAGGATGAACAGCAGCACCGTGGTGACGATGGTCAGCTTCGAGTGCAGCGACCACCGCTTGACGTGCCAGACGTGCTTCGCGAGCGTGTAGATCACCGGGAAGCCGATGCTCCCGAGGAACACGCCGACCATGAGCAGCGACAGCACGAGGTAGTCGTCGGCGAACACGGCCACTCCGCCGTCGTTCGGGGCGAAGCCGGTGTTGGTGAACGCCATCGCCGAGAAGTACGGGGCCTCCCAGAGCGCGGCGATCGGGTCGACCCCCGCCATCACCAGCGCCGGGTAGAGGAGGGCGGCGAGGGCCGCTTCGATGAAGAGGGCGGAGAGGGCGACCGTGGTGAGCAGCTGGCCCACCTCGCCGAGGCGCACGGTCTGGCTCTCGTTGACCACGCCGCCGTGCGCGCGGAGCGGGTTCGTGTCGCCCGCCGCCATGAGCTTCGCGCGCAGCCCGAGGCGCTTCGAGATGAGCATCCCCATGAGGGAAGCGAGGGTCAGCACGCCGAGGGCGCCGATGTTGACGCCGATGAACACGACGACGTGTCCGAAGGGCGACCAGTGGTTGGCCATGTCGACGGTCGCGAGGCCCGTCACGCAGATCGTGGAGACGGCGGTGAAGAGGGCATCGCTGAGCGGTGTCACCGTGCCGCTGGCGGACGCGATCGGCAGCGAGAACAGCACCGTGAACACGAGGATCAGGAGTGCGAAGACGGCGATGGCGAACCGGGAAGGCGACGAGGTGATGAGGTGCTTCACCCGGCCGGCGGCTCCGGGGAGACCGGTGCGAGGAGACGACGCCGAAACGATGCCCGACATCGCTGCCCCCTTCTTCCGCGCCGTCCGCTCCACGGCCGCAGCACGGCGCCTCTCGCCGAGCCTTCGTCATGGTACTCCGTGCCGGGGCGCACTACCCTGATCACATGACGGACATCTTCGACGTGATCGCAGACGGTACGAGGCGCGACATCCTCCAGCTCCTGCTCCGACGCACGTCCGAAGGCGAATCCGGCACGAGCGTGAGCCAGATCGTGGCCGACCTCGGCATCAGTCAGCCCACCGTCTCGAAGCACCTCAAAGTGCTCCGCGACGCCGAGCTCGTGACCGTCCGCGAAGACGGTCAGCGCCGCTTCTACAGCCTGTCCGTCGCGCCGCTGGAGGCCGTCGACGACTGGCTGGTCCCGTTCCTCGTCGACGCGTTCGGCGATGCCGCCCCGGACATCGCGTACCCCGGCGCCCCGATCCCCGACAGCGCTGCGCACGCGGCCGAGGTCGTCGGGCGTGCGGCTGCGTCCGCCAAGCACGTCGTCACGAACGCACTGAAGCGCCTCGGCGCCTGATCCCGCGCCCCCGCTCGGACGGGAACCGCCCCCGACGGCAGGGGGGGGGATGCCGTCGGGGGCGGTGTGCGGACCCCAGATCCGCGCGGACTCGGCAGGTGCCGGCACGGGTCCTGCACCGACCCTGGCAGGGCTGTCTGAGCGATCGGGCAATGCGGGCTATGCGCGGGCTGGACGTCGGCTCATCGTCGTCCGGCCTTTCGTCGAAACAGCCACGCGCCCCACAGCGCCGCCACGACGAGGATCGCCACGCACCAGCCGATCGCCCACCACGCCTCCGCCTGCATCGGGGTGTCCATCAGGAGAGCGCGGATGGTCTCCACGATGGGCGTGATCGGCTGGTGGGCGGCGATCGGCTGGAGCCAGTCGGGCATGCTCGCGACGGGGACGAAGGCACTGGAGAGGTACGGCAGGAACAGCAGGACGAAGCCGTAGCCGTTCGCTGCTTCGGGGCTGCCGGCAGCGAGCCCGATCGCGGCGAACAGATAGGTGATCGCGAGGATGTAGAGCGCGATCATGCCGGCCAGGGCGACCCACTCGAGCGGAGTGGCCGATGGGCGGAACCCGACGAGTACGCCGACGCCGATGACGACGGCGGTCGCCACGAGGTTGCGGAGCACACTGGCGACGACATGCCCGGTGAGCACGGCGCCGGCGCGCAGGGGCATGGTGCGGAACCGGTCGATGATCCCCGTGCGCATGTCGTTCGCGACGTACACGGCGGTGGAGGAGGCGCCGAAACCGGCGCACGTCAGGATGATGCCGGGGACCACGTAGTCGACGTAGGCGCCGGAGGGATCGATGGCCCCGCCGAACACCCACGTGAACATCAACATCAGCATGACCGGGAGCAGGATCGCCATGAGGAGGGACTCGCCGTCCCGGAGGGAGTGGCGGAGGCTGCGCCCGACGAGGACGGTCTCGGCGGTGAGGCCGCGGAGGGGTGGCCGCGGGGCGGGGGCGGCCGCGGGCCCGGAGGTTCTGGGCACAGTGGCGTGGGCGATGTTCATGCGAGCTCCTTCCGGGGCGCGGCGCCTGCGGTCGCGGCGTCGGGGGCGGTGACGGCGAGGAAGACGTCGTCCAGGGTGGGGCGACGGAGCTGGACGGTGCCGGCGCCGCCGTCCTCGTCCAGGAGGTCGAGCGCTCGACGGAGATCGCTCACCGAGCCGTCGGTCGGGATCTCCCGCTGAAGCTCCCCGCGGTCGTCGCGGAGCTCCACCGTGTCGCCGCCCACCCGGGCCTTCAGCGCCGTGGCCGTTCCCAGCGCCGCGATGCGACCGTCGTGGAGCACGGCGATGCGGTCGGCGAGCTGATCCGCCTCCTCGAGGTACTGCGTCGTGAGGAACACCGTGGTGCCGCCGTCCGCGAGGACGCGGATGATGTCCCAGAGGTCGCGCCGACTGCGGGTGTCGAGCCCTGTCGTCGGCTCGTCGAGGAAGAGGACCTCCGGGGTCACGACGAAGCTGAGGGCGAGATCGAGACGCCGGCGCATGCCGCCGGAGTAGGTGCGGACGGCGCGGCCAGCGGCCTCGCCGAGATCGAAGCGATCGATGAGATCCGCGGCGCGACGCCGGGCGCCGGCACGACCGAGCCCGGACAGACGGGCGAACATCACCACGTTCTCGGTCGCGCTGAGGGCGTCGTCAACGGCGGCCGACTGACCGGTGAGGCTGATCCGTCGCTGCACCTCCCGCGGGTGTGTCCGCACATCCCAGCCGGCGACGCGCGCCGTGCCGCGATCCGCCGCCGTGAGGGTGGTGAGGATGTTGATCGTCGTCGTCTTGCCGGCGCCGTTCGGCCCGAGCAGAGCGAACACCTCGCCACGGGCGACGGTGAAGTCGAGATCACGAATGACGGTCTTCGCGCCGAAAGCCTTGTGCAGGTCGTGGACGTCGATGGCTCTGTCCATCAGGATTCCTTTCTGTGTATCCCCAAAACTGTGTAGGAGCAACGCAATTGTGTATGACCGTAACACACTGTTTAAGCAATAAACAGAAGTAGGATGAAAGCCATGACCGAGAAGGAGCCGCCCGAGCTGCCGCGCGGGATCGCGCTTGCCTGGGGTGTCGCGGCCGATCCGCAGCGCGGTCCGAAGCGGGAGATGAGCGTCGAGAAGATCGTGGAGGCGGCGGTCGCCCTCGCCGACGCCGAGGGGCTCGGTGCCGTCTCGATGGCCGCGGTCGCCGCGCGTCTGGGATTCACGCCCATGTCGCTCTATCGGTACGTCTCTGCCAAGGACGACCTTCTGCTCCTCATGCAGGAGGAGGCGACGGGGCTGCCGCCGGAGAGCCATCTCGAGGTCGAGGGGTGGCGCGAGCGGCTGCTCGCCTTGTACGAGGCGCAGATCCTCGTGTATCTGCGGCATCCCTGGATGCTCTCGCTGCCGATCTCGGGCTCGCCGATCACACCGAACAGCTCCGCCTGGCTGGATGCCGGCCTCGCCACCCTCGATGGCACCCCGCTCACGGCAGAGGAGCGGATCGCCGTCGCACTCGCCGTCACCGGCCATGCCCGCTGGTGCGGGATCGTGCAGGCCGGATACACCGAGCAGGCGCGGTCGTCCGGTCTGAGTCCGGACGAGGTCGCGGCCCGCGAGGCCTCGCTGTTCGACCGGGTCATCACCGCTGACGAGTTCCCCGCCCTGCGGCGGGCCATCGAAGACGGCGTCTTCCTTTCGTCGGCCGACCCGTTCCGCTTCGCGGTGGAACGCACCCTCGACGGCGTCGCCGCGTACATGGCGGGCCTCGAACGTGGGGAGCGGCACATCGTCGCGGAGGAGTGGGTCGATCTCGACGTCGCCGAGCTCGCTGGAGACAAGCGGCTCAAAGAGGCGCAGAAGGCCAGCCGTGAGGCGGAGAAGGCCCTTCGCGCCGCGCGCAAGGTCGAGCGGCAGGCCCTACGGGATGCGCGCGAGCGGATCGCCAAGGCGAAGAGATCCGCCTGAGTCCTCCGGTCCGGGAGGATGGGCCCATGACGGACGAGTACCGCGCGCACCTCGACTTCGCGATCACCTTCGCCAATGGCGGCGGACTGCAGGGACAGGGGTTCCGACTCGACCTGCCGCGGAAGGACATGACGGCGGAGGAGATCTCCAGGCTGCTCGTGTCGCACCTCGGCCTGGCGCTCGTGGGCGAGGTCGAGCTCCGTGACCTGCGGATCGTCGCCGAGCCGCACCGGGGCAGTCGCGGCATCGCGGCTCCGGCTCCTGGAGACCGCGCCGAACGGGTCGTCGACCTCAGCCACCCGATCGCGAAGGGCATGGTCACCGCCTCCGGGCTGCCCGCGCCGACCATCACCCCGCACCTCACCCCGGCCTCGCTCGACCTCGACACCCTCGTGGGCCTGCCCGCCGAGGTCTTCCACCTCCGCGACGCGTGGACGTCGGAACGGCGCGGTATCAAGGCGGCGACGCTCGCGGATCGTGAGCTCCGCGACAGCGCGGTGCTCCTGGACACCGGCGGGAGCCGGCTGTTCGGCACGCCCGCCTACGGCGCCGGCTCGCCCTTCCTCGCCGAGGACGCGGCGCGCTTCCTCGCGGACGCCGGGGTGCGTCTCGTCGGCATCGACGCTCCCGACATCGACGACACGGCGAGCGGCGGGGAGCGGCCGGTGCACAGCATCCTCCTCGCGGCGGGCGTGCACGTCGTCGAGCACCTCACCGTCCTTGATCGCCTCCCCGCGCACGGGGCGCGGTTCACCGCGGCCCCTCCGGCGATCCGCGGGTTGGGGACGTTCCCGGTCCGGGCGTTCGCGACCGTGCCGATTTCCCACTGATCACAACAGCCACGCGGGTTTACACGCGTCCCAGCGACCCCATAGAGTGTGCTCATCGAGAAAGGGGTACGTGGGATGCCCGAGGTTCCAGACGTCCGATTCCTGACGGTGGCCGAAGTCGCCGAGCTCATGCGCGTGTCCAAGATGACCGTGTACCGGCTCGTGCACGCCGGCGACCTCCCCGCCATCCGATTCGGACGGAGCTACCGCGTGCCGGAGTCCGCCGTCGCGGAGGCTCTGCAGCGCCCCATCGCCGACGCCGGCTGACGGAGGGCACGGGGCACCTCCTGAGTTTGCTAGGATGATCCGAGGCATTTTTCGTGCTCGTACCCGGGTGTCCGATTCCGGCGACACCCAGCCCCTGACTTAGTGAGGTTTCCGTGGGTTCTGTCATCAAGAAGCGCCGCAAGCGCATGGCGAAGAAGAAGCACCGCAAGCTGCTTCGCAAGACTCGCCACCAGCGCCGCAACAAGAAGTAAGCGGCCAGACACCGAGCGCCTGTCTTCGGACGGGCGCTTTGTGTCTCTGCGCGCCGTTCCGCACCGCCGAGAGGATGTCATGAAGTCGATCACCGTCGCCGAACTCGCCGAGCGCTCCGGCACGCCCCTCATCGATGTCCGGGAGGTGCACGAGTTCCAGGCCGGCCACGTCCCCGGCGCCGTGAACATCCCGATGTCCGAGATCGGCAACCGCCTGGACGAGCTTCCCGCCGAGTCGTTCGACGTGATCTGCCAGGCCGGCGGCCGCTCGGCCCGCGTGGTCGAGGCGCTCGAGGCCCGCGGGTACGACGCGACCAACGTGGAGGGCGGCACCGGCGAGTGGATCGCCCAGGGACGCGAGGTGGAGGTCCCGTCGTCGTGACGACGCTGACCCTCATCGGCAAGCCCGACTGCCATCTGTGCGCCGTGGCCTCCGAGGTTGTCGACGCGGTCGTCGCCGAACTGCCGGACGCCGCCGCGGAGCGCATCCAGATCGTCGAGGCGTCGATCCAGGACGACCCCGCCCTGTACGAGCAGTGGTGGGAGAAGATCCCCGTCGTCCTCATCGACGGACGACTGCATGCGCACTGGCGCGTGTCCCCCGACCGGCTGCGCGAGGCGCTGGAAGAAGCCGTCGACGCGGAGGCCCGCGCCGACCAGAAGGAGCTGCGATGACCATCCGCCATGTCGTGACCTGGAAGCTCGCCGCGGAGGACGCGGGGGAGCGGCAGGCCCAGGCGGCCGAGGTCGCCCGCCGCCTCAACGCCCTCGACGGCGTCGTGCCGCAGCTGCGCAGCATCTGGGCCGGTGCGAACGACGTCTACCCGGACGCGAACTGGGATGTGACGCTGGTCGCGGACTTCGACTCCGTCGCCGACCTCGAGCAGTACCAGGTGCACCCTGCGCACGAGGAGGTCGCCGGGTACATCCGCTCGGTCGTCTCCGGCCGTGTGGCGGTCGACGCGGAGCTCTGAGCGTCGAGCGTCGTCCCCGCGGCACCGAAACACAAACGTAATGCGGCGCGAGGGGATGTCATTGGTCACGCGACGAGCCGCATGTTTAGATGAACTCCTACCCGTCCGTGGGCTCACCCGCCCCCCGACTCCCAGGAGCCGACATGTCCCGTCGTAACCTCTTCGCCGGCCTCGCGATCGCGGCCACCGCCACCCTCGCGCTCGCCGGATGCGCCACCGGCTCCTCCGACGCGGGCAGCGGCGGCGAGCCCGCCGCCGGCGACGAGTACGGCCTCGTCGAGGCGGGCACGCTCACCGTCTGCTCCGACATCCCCTACCCGCCGTTCGAGTTCGAGGGCGACGACGGCGAGTACACCGGCTTCGACATCGACCTCCTCGGCGCGATCGCCGAGCAGCTCGACCTCAAGCTGTCCGTGCAGGACGTCGGCTTCGATGCGCTGCAGTCGGGAACGACCCTCGCCGCCGGCACCTGCGACGTCGGCGCCTCGGCCATGACGATCACCGACGAGCGCAAGGCCAACATCGACTTCTCCGACCCGTACTACGACTCGCTGCAGTCGCTGCTCGTGCGCACCGACTCGGGCATCGAGTCCATCGACGACCTCGACGGCAAGAACGTCGGCGTGCAGCAGGGCACCACCGGCGAGGCGTACGCGACCGAGAACGCGAAGGGCGCGCAGCTCGTGCAGTACCCCTCGGACGGCGAGCTGTGGCCGGCGATCCAGGCGGGGCAGATCGACGCGATCCTCCAGGACCAGCCCGTCAACCTCGAGCACGAGAAGGCCGACTCCGCCTACGAGATCGTGGAGACCTACGAGACCGACGAGTCCTACGGCTTCGCGTTCGCGAAGGGCGAGAAGGACGAGCTCCTCGACGCCGTGAACGGCGCGCTCCAGGACCTGAGGGACAACGGCGAGTACCAGAAGATCTACGACCAGTACTTCACGGCGAACTGAGCCGGGGGAACACGGAGGTCGGGAGGACCTTGACAATGGCGTTGAGGCGCACCACCAAGCAGAAGCTCTACCGGTACACCGTCTATGCGGTGCTGATCGCGATCGCCGTCTGGGTCGCGTTCAGCACCGACTGGTCCCGGCTCGGGCAGCTCTTCTTCAACCCCGAGGTCGCAGCCAAGATGCTGCCGGGGATCATCACGACCGCGCTCGTCAACACGCTGTGGTTCACGGCGGTGGCGTTCGCGGGGGGCCTTCTCCTCGGCGTCATCCTCGCGCTGATGAAGCTGTCGGAGATCGGTCCGTTCCGGTGGATCGCGACGGTCTGGATCGAGCTGTTCCGCGGACTCCCCGCCCTGCTCACGATCTTCGCCATCGGCTTCATCGTGCCCATCGCTCTCGGTGTGCGGGCGCAGGAACTCGGCGGTCCCGTGGTGCTCGGCCTGATCGGTCTCGTGCTCGTGGCGTCGGCGTACATGGCTGAGACCATCCGCGCGGGGCTCCAGGCCGTGCCGAAGGGACAGACCGAGGCGGCGCGATCGCTCGGCATGTCGCCCATGAAGACGACGTTCTGGATCGTCGTGCCGCAGGGCTTCCGTATCATCATCCCGCCGCTGACGAACGAGTTCGTGCTGCTGCTGAAGGACACGTCGCTGCTGTTCGTCGTCGGCACGTTCGTCTGGTCGAAGGAGCTCACGACCTTCGCCCGTGACGCCAGTACGCAGAACGCCAACGGAACGCCGCTCATCATGGCGGCGATCCTCTACCTGATCGTGACGATCCCGCTCACGCGCTTCAGCGCGTGGCTGGAGCGTCGGATGGCGAGGACACGATGAGCACCGACCTGATCGACGTACAGGCCCCGGCGATCGCGATCCAGGACCTGCACAAGAGCTTCGGCGACAACGAGGTGCTCAAGGGCATCGATCTGACGGTTCTGGCGGGCGAGGTCGTCTGCGTGATCGGCCCGTCCGGTTCCGGGAAGTCGACGCTGCTCCGCTCGGTGAACCTGTTGGAGGAGCCCACGGGCGGCAAGGTGCTCATCGAGGGCATCGACATCACCGATCCCGACATCGACATCGACCGCGTGCGCACCCGTATCGGGATGGTGTTCCAGAGCTTCAACCTCTTCCCGCACCTCAGCGTGCTGGGCAACCTCACGATCGCGCAGCAGCGGGTGAAGAAGCGCTCGAAGGCCGAGGCCGACAAGGTCGCCCGCGCCATGCTCGAGCGCGTCGGCCTCGCGGAGAAGGCCGACGCGTACCCCGGGCACCTCTCGGGCGGGCAGCAGCAGCGCGTGGCGATCGCCCGGGCCTTGTGCATGAACCCCGACATGATGCTGTTCGACGAGCCCACATCGGCCCTCGACCCGGAGCTCGTCGGCGAGGTGCTGCAGGTCATGCGGTCGCTGGCCGACGAGGGCATGACGATGCTCGTCGTCACGCATGAGATGGGCTTCGCGCGCGAGGTCGGTTCGCGGCTGATCTTCATGGACGGCGGACACATCGTCGAGGAGGGCGATCCGCGCGAGGTGCTCGCGAATCCGCAGCACCAGCGCACGAAGGACTTCCTCTCCCGCGTCCTGTAGTTCTCTCACTCTCCCGCCCCGGTGTCGCCGAGACCCCGGGCATTCGCCGAGACCCCCGGCTGCAGACGTCTGCAGCCGGGGGTCTCGACGTGAACCCGGGGTCTCGGTCAGCCGCGGGGGCGCGCGACCACCGGGACAGGGGTCACCGCGATGCGGACGCGTTCGCCGAACGACGGGTGCACGGTGGGATCGTGCTGCACGCGGACGAGCTCGCCCGACTCGGTGCGCACGAGGGTCCGCCGCATGCTGCCGAGGAACGTGCTCTCCTCCACGAGGGCATCGGTTGCGGCATCCTCCGCGGAGGTGAAGCGGACGTTCTCCGGACGGAGGTACACGTCGACGGGGCCGTCGGCGGGGGTCTGCAACGGGAGACGCTGCCCCCACACGACGACGTGCTCGCCGTCCGCGACGCCGGACACGACGCTGGAGAGACCCACGAACGCGGCGACCTCGGCGGTCGCGGGAGTCGTGTAGAGCTCTTCCGGGGAGCCGATCTGCTCGATGCGACCGGCGTTCATGACCGCGATCCGGTCCGACACCGCGAGCGCCTCCTCCTGATCGTGCGTGACGAAGACGGTCGTGATGCCGAGCCGCAGCTGGATGCGCCGGATCTCGTCGCGGAGCTGCACGCGCACCTTGGCGTCGAGCGCCGACAGGGGCTCGTCGAGCAGCAGCACCCGGGGTTCCGTGACGAGGGCGCGAGCCAGGGCGACCCGCTGCTGCTGTCCGCCGGAGAGCTGATGCGGGAACCGGTCGGCGAGGTCGGCGAGGCCCACGAGCGCGAGCGCGTCGAGGGCACGTCGCGCCGCCTCGGTCGTGCCGACACCCCGACGACGGAGCCCGAAGGCCGTGTTGTCGACGACGCGGAGGTGCGGGAAGAGCGAGTACGACTGGAACACCATCCCGATGTCGCGCCGGTTCGTCGGCACGCGCGAGACGTCCCCGCCGCCGAGGAGGACGGTTCCCTCGTCGGCGCCCTCCAGCCCCGCGAGCACGCGGAGCAGCGTCGTCTTGCCGCAGCCGGAGGGGCCGAGCAGCGAGACGAACTCCCCGGGAGCGATGTCGAGGTCGACGCCGTGCAGCACCCTCGTGCCGCCGTAGCTCTTGACGATGCCGTGGAGCTCGACCCGCGTGCCGTCGCCGGCCTGGGCGAGCAGCAGGTTGTCCTTGGTGCGCGGGAGCGCGTGATCGAGGGTCATGAGCGGGCCTTTCGCGGACCGCGGGCGACGCGGCCGATGAGCAGGAGCAGGAGGAAGACGAACGACAGGGCGAGCAGCGTGAAGATCGCGGGCGCATACGGGTCCTGCTTCTGCACCACGACCATCGCCGTCTGGAAGACCTGCCGGTTGAGGAGGGACGCGATCGTGAACTCCCCGAGCACCACCGCGATGGAGATCAGCGAGGCGGCGAGTAGCCCCTGGCGGAGGTTCGGCGCGAGCACGCGGAGCACGACCGTCGGCCAGCCCGCCCCGAGCGAGCGCGCCGCTTCGGACAGCGTGCGCAGATCGGCGGCATTGATCGAGGCCTGGATCGAGCGGAAGGCGAAGGGGAGGACGGTGACGCCGTAGGCGAAGGCGAGGGTCCAGGTGCCGGTGCCTACGGTCCGACCGATCTGCAGGTAGATCGGCGCGAGCCCCACGACGAGCACGATCGCGGGGATCGAGATCGGCAGGAGCGCGACGAACTCGAAGGCCGCCCTGAGCCGTGGGAAGCGCAGGTTCACGAGGATCATCGTGGGGGCCAGGAGGAACAGCACGATCGCCACGGTCACGACCGCGAGGACCAGCGAGTTCCCGAGACCCGTCCAGAGGGGCTTCAGGGCCGCCGACGCCGCGGGGTCGAAGAGGGCGGTCCAGTGCGCGAAGGAGAGCCCGTCCGTGCCGCGCAGCGTGAAGAGGAACGTCGACACGAGGGGCACCGCGAAGAACGCCCCGACGACGATGCCGATCACCGCACGGGTCGCGCGGGACGGGGCGAGGCCGTTCATGCCTGCCACCGCGCGGCACGTCGTTGGATGAGGGAGTACAGCGCCATCACGACCCCGACCACGACGATCATGCCGAGGGCGAGAGCGCCGGCGAGGTTCTCCCGGCCGAGCAGGGTCTCGCTCGTGAGCGCGGTGCGGATCTGCAACGGGACGATCTGCGAGCCCTGACTCGCGAGCGCCGCGGCCGTGGCGTACGAGGAGAACGCGTTCGCGAAGAGCAGCAGCAGGCTGGCGAGGAACGACGGAGCCAGCACCGGGAGGCCGATCCGCAGCCAGAAGCTCGCCCTGCTGCCCCCGAGGGTGAGGTTCGCCTCGACCCACTGCGGCTTCAGGGCGGCGAGGGCGGGGAGGAAGGTGATGACCATGAGCGGCACCTGGAAGTAGATGTACGGGAGGATGAGGCCGGGCAGCTCGTACAGCCACGTGCCCTCGGCGAAGATGTCGACGCCGAAGATGTCGCGGAGGAAGACCGTGACCACGCCCTGGATGCCGATCGTGGCGATGAAGGCGAAGGCGAGCATGACGCCGCCGAACTGCGCGAGGACCCCGGCGGCCGCGTCCACGGAACGCCGCACGACGCCGTCCGGGTTCATGCCGAGCAGAGCGTAGGAGACGACGGCGCCGACGAGGGCGCCGACCGCCGCGGTGAGCAGCGACAGCCCCGCCGAGTTCGCGAAGGTCGTCAGCACCACCGGGTCGCCGAGGGCGGCGACGTTCGTCCAGGTGAAGGCGCCGTCGCCGTCGAAGAACCCGGAGCCGATAGCGAGCACGGTCGGCACGGCGAGGAAGAGCAGCACGTAGGCGGCGAACGGTACGAGCCCCAGCCACGCGACGGACGGCGCCGACCGCCGGGCCCGCGGGTGCGACGCGGGCCCGGCGGCGGTGGCGGGGGCGGACGCCGCAGCATCCACCCCCGGTGCGACGACGGAGGTCACTGGACCGCCGCTGCCCACTTCTCGCCGAGCAGGGTGCCGGCGTTCTCGGACTGCTCCTCGGTCGGCACGACGGTCTCCTCCGGGGCCTCGGGGAGAGCGGCCGCGAGCTTCTCGTCGATCGTGCCCGCCTCGGTCATCGCCTCCATGCGCACCGGACGGGCGCCGCCCTTCAGCCAGAGGTTCTGCACCTCGTCGCTGTAGAGGAACTCCTGCCACAGACGCGCGGCCGCCGGGTTCGGGGCGTCGACGTTGATGGCCTGGTTGTAGTAGCCCGCGTAGCCGGTGCCGTCGAAGACCTCGACCTTCCAGTCCGGGTTGTCGGCCGTGTGCGCCGCGTTCAGGTAGTCCCAGTCGAAGACGACGGGGGTCTCGCCGCTGGCGACGGTCGCGGTCGTGACGTCGACCTTGAGGAGGTTCCCGGCCTTCTGCAGGTCGGCGAAGAAGTCGATCCCCGGCTGGAAGTCGTCCAGCGTGCCGTCCGACTGCACGGTCGCGAGGCCGACGGCGGCGAAGGCCGCTCCAGCCTGCGTCGGGTCGCCGTTGATGGCGACGGCGCCCTTGTAGTCGGCGGAGAGGAGGTCGGACAGCTCGGCCGGCGCCTCGAAGGCGGAGGAGTCGTAGCCGATCGACATGTAGCCGCCGTAGTCGCCGACGAAGAGGCCGGTGGGCTCCTTCAGCTCGTCGGGGATGTCGTCCCAGGTCTGGACCTTGTACGGGGCGAAGGCGTCGGTGTTCTGCAGGGCGACGGTCAGGCCGAGGTCGAAGACGTCGGGAGCGGTGTCGAGGCCCTTGTTCGTCTCGGCCGCCTGGATCTCCTCGGCGCTGGAGACGTCGGGCGAGGCCTCGTTGATGGTGATCTCGGGGTACTTCTCCGCGAACAGGTCGAGGATCTCGCCGTAGTTCGCCCAGTCGCGGGGGAGGGCGATGACGTTGAGCTGACCCTCCTCCTTCGCGGCCGCCTCCAGGTCGGCGAACGAGCCGAAGTCCTCGACGGAGGTCGCGCTCGCCGCGTCCACGGCGTCGTCGCCGGCGGCCGGGGCGTCGGTCGCGGAGGCGCAGGAGGTCAGAGCGATGACGGCCGTGGTGGCCAGGGCGATGCCGGCGCCGATGCGTGCGCGGCGGATGGAGCGTGCCATGAGTGTCCTCTCGGTGTCCGGCGCTGTGCGCCGGTGTCGGGTTGCGAGAGGACACTACGAGTGGGAGGTAGCCGCGGGGAGCGGCTCCGGTGAACGGTCGGTGTCGGGCGGGTGGCGCGGCGATGCGCCGCGGACTCAGCGCTGCGGGACGGTGTACTTGAAGCCGCGGTGCGAGCCCACGTAGCCGAGGCGCTCGTAGAACCGGTGGGCGTCGGTGCGGGCGGCGTCGGAGGTGAGCTGCACCATGGCTGCACCGAGGGCGGGCGCCGCCGTGTCGCCGACCCAGCGCATGACCGCGGAGCCGATGCCCGCGGACCGGAGGTCGCTGCGGACCCGGACCGCCTCGACGAGCAGCCGCCGGGCGCCGCGGCGTGCCATGCCGGGGATCGAGGTCAGCTGGAGGGTGCCGACCACCGCGCCGTCGAGCTCGACCACGAGGAGGTCGTTCGAGGGGTCGGCCAGGATCTCGCGGAGGCCGCGCTCGTACGCCGGGCGGTCCTCGTCGGAGGCCACGTCGCCGCGGGCGGCGCTGATCGGGTCGTCGGCGAGCAGCGCGATGACGGCGTCGGCGTCGGCGTCGATCGCCCTCCGGAGCACGGCGTCCCCGCTCCTCGACGCGAACGGATGCGGAAGCGGGAGAGCGGCGAGCATGAGCCCAGTCTGCCAGCGCTGGATGCGGGACGGCGCCCGCGGGTCTGGAATCATGGCGGAGTGGATATCGGCAGCCTCCTCGGACTCGAGCAGCTCACCTGGGGGATGCTGATCCTCATCATCGTGGCGGCGTTCAGCGCCGGGTGGATCGACGCGGTCGTCGGCGGCGGAGGGCTGCTGCAGCTCCCGGCCCTGCTCCTCATCCCCGGCATCGCCCCGGTCCAGGCGCTCGCGACGA
Organism: Microbacterium sp. K36; assembly: GCF_004794355.1. Classification (NCBI taxonomy): domain Bacteria; kingdom Bacillati; phylum Actinomycetota; class Actinomycetes; order Micrococcales; family Microbacteriaceae; genus Microbacterium; species Microbacterium sp. K36. Next base: position 28,512 of record NZ_SSDN01000069.1, read on the forward strand.
ACAAGCTCGCCTCCGTGTTCGGGACCGCGACGAGCAGCATCACCTACTACCGCCGGGCCAAGCCCGACCTCCGTACGGCCCTGCCGATGGCGGTGATCGCGTTGATCGGCTCGTTCGGGGGCGCGGCGGTCGCCACGGTGCTGCCCCCGGCCGCCTTCAAGCCCATCATCGTGATCGCGCTGCTGGCGGTGGCCCTGTTCACGGCGCTCCGTCCGCAGCTCGGGGCGGCGACGCAGCTGCGCTTCCACGGACACAAGCACCACATCATGGCCGGGCTGGCCGGGCTCGGCATCGGGTTCTACGACGGGATGATCGGTCCGGGGACCGGCACGTTCCTCGTGATCACCCTCGTCGCGCTGCTGGGCTACGACTTCCTGCAGGCGAGCGCGAAGGCGAAGATCGTGAATCTCGCGACGAACGCGGGGGCGCTGCTCCTCTTCATCCCGCACGGCTCGGTGCTGTGGCTGCTCGGGGGCATCCTCGCGGTCGCGAACGTCGGCGGCAGCTACCTGGGTTCGCGGATGGCCATCTCCCGCGGCACGACGTTCATCCGCGTGGTGTTCCTCGTCGTGGTGGTGGCTCTCATCGCGAAGCTCGGCGTCGACGTGTGGAACGAGAACCTCGCCCCCCACTTCGCCTAGTTCCCCTTCTTCGCCGAGACCCCGGGTACGCGACGAGACCCCGGGCTGCCGGCGGCAGGGTCCCGGGGTCTCGGCGGCAAGACGGGGTCTCGGCGGGTCAGGCCTCGTCCTCGGGGGTGAAGTCCACACCGGCCTCGGCGCGCTGCTCGGGGGTGATCGGCGCGGGAGCGGAGGTGAGGGGATCGAAGCCGTTGCCGGACTTCGGGAAGGCGATGACGTCGCGGATCGACTCGGTCTTCGTCAGGTGCTGGAGCACGCGGTCCATGCCGAGCGCGATGCCGCCGTGCGGGGGAGCGCCGAACTTGAACGCGTCGAGGAGGAAGCCGAACTGCTCCTGCGCCACCTCGTCGCTGATGCCCATGACCTCGAAGACCCGCTTCTGGATGTCCTCGCGGTGGATGCGGATGGACCCGCCGCCGAGCTCCGAGCCGTTGCACACGATGTCGTACGCGTAGGCGAGGGCCGATCCGGGGTCGGTGTCGAACGTGTCCTCGAACTCGGGCTTCGGGCCCGTGAACGCGTGGTGCACGGCCGTCCAGGCACCAGCACCCACCGCGACGTCACCAGAGGCCACCGCGTCGGCGGCGGGCTCGAACATGGGGGCGTCGACGACCCAGGTGAAGGCGAACTCGTCCGGGTTCAGGTAGCCGAGGCGACGGCCGATCTCGACCCGCGCGGCGCCGAGCAGCGCCCGGCTCTCCTTGGCGGCACCGGCGGCGAAGAACACGCAGTCGCCCGGCTCGGCGCCGACGAACTCCGCCAGGCCCGCCTGCTCGGCTTCGGACAGGTTCTTCGCGGCGGGGCCGCCGAGGGTGCCGTCCTCGTTGAACAGCACGTAGGCGAGACCGCGCGCGCCGCGCTGCTTGGCCCAGTCCTGCCACGCGTCGAGCTGCTTGCGCGGCTGGCTCGCGCCGCCGGGCATGCGCACCGCGCCGACGTACTCGGCCTGGAACACGCGGAACGGGGTGTCCTTGAAGTAGTCCGTCGCCTCGACGAGCTCGAGTCCGAAGCGGAGGTCGGGCTTGTCGGAGCCGTACTTCGCCATGGCGTCGGCGTACGTCATCCGCGGCAGCGGGGTCTGCACCTCGACGCCGATCGTCTTCCACATCGCCACGATGAGCGACTCCATGAGGGCGATCACGTCCTCCTGGTCGACGAAGCTCATCTCGATGTCGAGCTGCGTGAACTCGGGCTGACGGTCGGCGCGGAAGTCCTCGTCGCGGTAGCAGCGGGCGATCTGGAAGTACTTCTCCACACCGCCGACCATGAGCAGCTGCTTGAAGAGCTGCGGGGACTGCGGCAGGGCGTACCAGCTGCCCGGGTGCAGACGGGCGGGGACGACGAAGTCGCGGGCGCCCTCCGGCGTGGAACGGGTGAGGGTCGGGGTCTCGACCTCGGTGAAGTCCTCGGTGTGCAGCACGTCGCGGATCGCCTTGTAGACGTCGGACCGCAGGCGCAGCGCGGAGGCGGCGGCCGGGCGGCGGAGGTCGAGGTAGCGGTACTTCAGGCGGGCCTCCTCGCCGACGGTCTCGGTGTCGGCCAGAGCGGTCGAGACCTGGAACGGCAGCGGCGCCGACTCGTTCAGCACCTCGACGTCGGCCGCGATGACCTCGATCTCGCCGGAGGGGAGGTTCGGGTTCGCGTTGCCCTCGGGGCGTCGCGACACCTCGCCGGTGACCTTGAGGACGAACTCGTTGCGCAGCGGGTGGGCGATCTCCTCGTCGCGGATGACGACCTGGGCGATGCCGGACGCGTCCCGCAGATCGATGAACGCGACGCCTCCGTGGTCACGACGACGATCGACCCACCCGGTGAGGGTGACGGTCTGACCGATGTTCTCGGCGCGCAGGGAGCCTGCGGAGTGGGTGCGCAGCACGGAGGATTCCTCCTGATCCGGGGAAAGATGAACCCGCCCAGTCTACGCGGGCGTCCCGGCCCTTCCCGGCCGGGTCGCCAGCGCGGAGCAGCGGCACCTCAGTAGGATCGCCACGACGAAAGGCGGACCCCCATGAACCTCTCCATCTCGGACGGCAACGGCCTTCCCGACCTGTTCGGCGCGATCTTCTCCGGCACGACCGGACTCATCGCCCTCATCTTCTACATCCTCGTCGTGGTCGGACTGTGGAAGGTCTTCACGAAGGCGGGGTACCCCGGCATCCTCGCGATCATCCCGATCGTGAACGTCGTGTTCCTCGTGAAGATCGCCGGGATATCGGGCTGGTTCGCCCTGCTCTACCTCGTGCCGATCGCGAACTTCATCCTCGGGGTCATCGTCGCGTTCAAGCTCGGCGCGCGCTTCGGCAAGGGCGGGGTGTTCTCCTTCTTCCTGCTGTTCCTGTTCCCTTACATCGGCTATCTGATCCTCGGGTTCGGCGACTCCCGCTACCGCGAGGTCTGACGTGGCGGCATCACTTCTGCACCTCGTTCGCCACGGTGAGGTGCACAACCCGTCCCGCGTGCTCTACGGACGGCTGCCCGACTACCACCTCAGCACCGCGGGGGAGGAGATGGCTCAGGCGGCGGCGGAGCACGTGGCGGGGCTCGGCGATCCGGTAACCGCCCTGTTCGCGTCACCGCTAGAGCGTGCGCAGGAGTCGGCCGCCCCGTTCGCGGAGGTGTTCGACCTCGAGCCCGAGACGGACGTCCGTCTGATCGAGCCGACGAACGTGTTCGAGGGCACCCGGATGCGGCGGTCGCTCATGAATCCGATGAACTGGTGGCACCTGCGTCAGCCGTCGCTGCCGAGCTGGGGGGAGCCGTACGCGTCGATCGCGGAGCGCATGCTCGGGGTGATGGACGAGGCCTGGACGGCCGCGGCCGAGATCCCGACCGCGGGGGACATCGTGATGGTGTCGCATCAGGCGCCGATCTGGATCACGCACCTCCGGGTCGCCGGCCTGCCGCTGCAGCACGACCCGCGGACCCGGCGTTGCGCCCTGTCGAGCGTGACCTCGTTCGCGCGCGTCGGAGACGTCTGGCGCGAGGTCTCGTACGCCGAGCCCGCCGCGACCGGCGGTGCTGTCGACGTCGGGGCCGTCTGACCCCCGTTCGAATCGCCTGAATGGCCCCATCAGCCCCGGAAATGGGACCAATCGGGCGATTCGAAGTCAGAGGGACTGGAGCACCCCCACCGCGGCGAGCTGTCCCGCGGCGGCGGCGAGGAGGACCGAGGCCATCGGGCCGGGGAGGGTCGCGCGATGGGCGAGGTCGCCCGCGGCGAAGACCCCCGGAAGCGACGTCCTCCCGAACTCGTCGATCTCGATGGACCCCGACTCCAGGAGCCGCAGCCCGAGGTCCGCGGCGAAGGGCGCCCGGTGCCGCATCGTGCCGGAGGCCACGAACACCCCCGCGACGTCGAGGTCGCCCTCGGCGCTGCGCACGCGCACCCCGTCTCCGTCTGCGGCGACAGCCTCGACCGGAGCGGAGGCCACCCGCACCCCGAGCTCCTCCAGCGCGGTACGGTCCTCCGCGGCGAACGGCTCTCCCACCGGGACCACCGTGATCTCGCCGACGATACGGCCGAGCAACCCGATCAGATGGGCCGCCCGGGGAGCCGCCCCGAGGATCGCGAGCGGCTTCCCGGCGTGCTCGTGTCCGTCGCAGAACGGGCAGCTGAAGACCCGGACGCCCCAGAGCTCGGCGAGACCCGGCACGGGCGGGAGGTCGTCCGCGACGCCGGTCGCCAGGATCACCCGTCGGGCGTCGGCCACCGACCCGTCGGCGAGGCTCACCGTGAAGCCCGTCTCCGCGTCGCCCGAGATCCGGTGCGCCGCGACGTCGCGCACCTCGACGTCCGCATAGGCCGCGAGCTCCGTGCGGGCTTGGGCGCGGAGGTCCGCCGGGGCCTTCCCGTCGGCGCCGATCATGTTGTGCATGTGCCGCACGGTGCCATTGCGGTACTCGCCGGAGTCCAGCAGGAGCACGGGCCGGTGCATCCGTCCGAGGGTCAGCGCCGCCTGGAGTCCGGCCGGACCGGCACCGATCACGATCGCGTCGTACATGGGGGTTCCCTTCTCGCGTCTTGCGTTCGGCACCAGTCTGTGACTTCATGTCAACATGAAGTCAAGCGACCCGCACCCGTGGTCCGTCGGCGAGGTCGCCGCGCGGTTCGACCTGCCGACGAACGTGCTGCGGCACTGGGAGACCGTCGGACTGCTCCGGCCGCCCCGCGACCCGGCGGGCCGGCGTCGGTACGGCGAGGACGAGGTCGTGCGCATCGCCGTCATCCAGCGCAGCAAGGCCGCCGGGATGAGCCTCGACCAGATCGCCGTGCTCCTCGACGACGGCAGCGCCGGGCGGCATCAGGTGCTGCAGCAACATCTCGACGACCTCGACCGGCGGATGGAGGAGATGCGGCGATCGCGGGAGATGACGGAGCACGCCATGGGGTGCCGGGCGCACGACATCGCGACCTGTCCGCGGTTCCGCGCCGGGGTGGACGACGTGCTCGCGCGCTTCTGACTCCCCCCGGGGGTACCCGGCCGATGCATAGGAAGCTCTGCGTAAACTCGGAGACGTGTCCCGCGCTTCCAGGATTCACCCGATCCGCAACGGCCGCCCCTCCCGTCTTCGGCCCCTCGGCCGCCTGGGCGGAGCCGCGCTCGCTGCGGTGCTCGCCGTCGGTCTGAGCGCCTGCGCTCCCGACGCCGTGAGCGAGTCGTTCCTGAACGGCGAGAACACCGGCTACGTCGCCGCCGACGGCGCGATCGTCGAGATCCCCGTCGCCGAGCGCGGGGAGCCGGTCGAGTTCGCCGGGGTCACGGAGCACGGCGAGGACTTCCACAGCGCCGACATCGCCGGGAAGGTCGCGGTCGTCAACTTCTGGTACGCCGGCTGCGCCCCGTGCCGCGTCGAGGCCCCCGACCTGGAGGCCGTCTGGCAGGAGCACCAGGACGCGGACGTGCAGTTCATCGGCATCAACACGCGCGACCAGGCCGACACGGCTGTCGCGTTCGCCGACGAGTTCGGGATCACGTACCCGAGCCTCATCGACGTCGACACGGCTCAGGCCAAGCTCGCCTTCGCCAAGGTCGTGCCGATCTCGGCCACCCCCACCACGCTCGTGCTCGACAAGCAGGGCCGCGTCGCCGCGAAGATCATCGGGCCGATCGACGGCACCTCCGTGCTCTCCACGCTCGTCAAGGACGCGCTGGCGGAGGACTCCTGATGTCCGCGAGGTCGTCGTGAACCCCGACGCGATCATCGGATCCGGAGCCCTCTGGATCGCGGTCCCGGTGGCGATGCTCGCCGGACTCGTCTCGTTCCTCTCGCCGTGCGTGCTCCCGCTCGTTCCTGGCTACCTCGGCTTCCTCGGCGGAGCCGTGACGCCGAGGGGCACCTCGACGACCGGCGACGGCACCACCCAGACGGCGACGCGCAGCCGCCTCGTCCTCGGCGTGCTGCTGTTCATCCTCGGCTTCACCGTGGTCTTCATCCTTTACACGGTGCTCGGCGGCACTGCCGGCGTGTTCCTGCTCCAGTGGGGCGACCTCATCACCCGCATCCTCGGCGTCGTCATCATCGCGATGGGCCTGGTCTTCCTCGGGCTCTTCGGGTTCGCGCAGAAGGAGCTCCGCTTCCACGTCGACTCGAAGGCCGGGATGGTCGGGGCCCCGCTCCTCGGCGTCGCGCTCGGCATCGGCTGGGCTCCCTGCATGGGCCCCACGCTGGCGGCCATCCTCGCGCTCTCCTTCAACGCCGGCGACCCCGTGCGCGCGGGCTTCCTCGGCCTCGCGTACTCCCTGGGCCTCGGCATCCCGTTCCTGCTCGTCGCCCTCGGCTTCGGCTGGGCGACCAAGGCTATCGGGTTCCTGCGCCGCCACATCCGGGTCGTGAACATCCTCGGCGGCGTGCTGCTGATCCTGCTCGGCGTGCTGATGGTCACCGGCCTGTGGACCGACATCATGTCGCGGCTGACGGCGGTGATCGGCAGTGTCATCCTCCCGCTCTGACCGCTCCGAGACGACCATGACGAAGAACAAGGGTGCCGTGACCACCGACTCCAGCGATCCGCTCCGCCCGTCCGACCACGTCGACGGCGACGACACGATCACCCAGCCGCGGCTCGGGTTCGTCGGCTGGCTCCGATGGGGGTGGCGTCAGCTCACCTCGATGCGCACGGCGCTCGTCCTGCTTCTCGTGCTGGCGATCGCGGCCATCCCCGGATCGATCTTCCCGCAGCGGATGGCCGACCCGAACGGCGTGACGCAGTGGGAGCGCGACAACCCCGATCTGTTCCCGGTTCTCGACGCGCTCAAGCTCTTCGACGTGTACCTGTCGCCCTGGTTCTCGGCGATCTACCTGCTGCTGTTCACCTCGCTGGTCGGCTGCGTCATCCCGCGCATCAAGCACCACGCCAAGGCGCTGCAGGCCCGCCCGCCGCGCACGCCCGCGCGGCTGCGACGCCTGGAGGACTACCGCGCCGTCACCCGCGACACCGTCGCCGACTCCGGCACGCGCACGGGGGACGCCGCTGCGGAGGCCGCCGCCTCGATCGATGTCGCCACGAAGCAGCTCAAGGCGCTCGGCTACCGCGTGGAGCGCTACGACCGCGGTCGCACGTACTCGGTGTCGGCCGAGCGCGGCTACTGGCGGGAGACGGGCAACCTGCTCTTCCACCTCGCCCTCGTCGGCGTGCTCGTGACGATCGGCGTCGGCGGCGGCTTCGCCTACACCGGCCAGCGCGTGCTCGTCGAGGGGGAGACCTTCGCCAACACGCTGCTCGACTACGACTCCATGAACCGCGGGCGCTTCGTGGCCGACGACTCCTTCGCGCCGTACTCGATGCGGCTGGACTCCTTCGACGTCACGTATCAGCCGTTCGGCGAGCCTGGCTCCGGCCAGGCCGGGAACTTCTCCGCGAACATGACCATCCAGGAGAACGGCGAGGAGCGCGAGGGCGCCGTCAAGGTCAACGAGCCGCTGGGCGTAGCCGACGACGACGTGTTCCTGCTCGGCAACGGGTACGCCCCGACGGTCACTGTGCGCGACCCCGAGGGCAACGTGGTGTTCCACAACAGCACGCCGTTCCTCCCGCAGGACAACAACATGACCTCGCTCGGCGTGCTCAAGGTGCCGGACGGCCTGGCCGAGCAGGTGGGCCTCGTCGGCTTCTTCTACCCGACCACCGGCGTGCTCGACACGGGCGCCTTCTTCTCCGCCTACCCCGACCTCACCAACCCGACGCTCACGCTCGACGTGTACACGGGCGACCTCGGGATCAACGACGGCGTGCCGCGCTCGGTCTACGTGCTCGACACCTCCGACATGACCAAGCTCACCGGACGCAGCACCGACGTCGAGTCGATCGAGCTGTCCCCGGGGGAGACCGCGCAGCTGCCGAATGGCCTGGGCTCGGTGACCTTCGACGACGAGTCGCCGGAGGGCGCCACCGACTCCTCGGAGTCCGTCAAGCGCTTCGCCTCGCTGCAGATCCACCGCGACGAGTCCGGGGTGTTCGTGCTCGGGTTCGCGCTGCTGGCCCTCGGCGGCCTCATGCTCGCCCTGTTCGTGCCGCGGCGGCGCGTGTGGGTGAAGGCCACCGCGGCGGACGGCGCCGTCGACCTCGAGTACGCGGCCCTGGCCCGAGGGGAAGACCCCACGCTCGCCCGCGCCGTGGACGACCTCCGTGCCGGCCACGCCCGGCTGCTCGACGCCGCGGGAGGCACGATCGCCCGCACCCCTGAAGACGCCGACGAGGATGCCGCGGACGCCGCCGCGGACCCTGCGGCCCCGGCACCCGGAAAGTAGACTGACACCATGCTCGAGCTCACCGTGATCTCGCCCGTCCTGCTGTGGACGGCGATCGCGATCTACGCGGCGGCCTTCGTGGCCTACGCCTTCGATCTCGCGCGCCGCTCGCAGGCGACGGCCGACGCCCACACCGTCCGCGAGGGCGAGCTCGTGGCCGCCGGTCGTTCCGGTGGCGTCTCGGCGTCCGCACCCGTCGATGCGCCCGGAGCCCCGAAGCCGCAGCGCTTCGTCATGGCGCGCATCGGCACCTCGCTCACGGTGCTGGGCTTCGTGTTCCACCTCGCGGCCGCTGTGACGCGTGGCATCGCGGCCGGTCGGGTGCCGTGGGCGAACCTGTACGAGTTCGGCATGGTCGGAACGCTGCTCATCATCGCCGTCTACCTGGCAGTGCTCACCCGCCTCGACCTGCGCTTCCTCGGCACCTTCATCACGGGCCTCGTGGTCGTCCTCCTGGGTCTCGGCGCGACCAACTTCTACGTCGAGGTCTCCCCGCTGATGGACCCGCTGAAGAGCGTGTGGCTCATCATCCACGTGTTCGTGGCCTCGCTCGCGACGGCGTTCTTCGCCCTCGCCTTCGCGCTCTCGGTGATCCAGCTCATGCAGGCGCGACGCGAGCGGCTGCTCGGCGAGGGCGCGGCGAAGACCGGCCCCGGCTTCCTGCGCACCTTCCCGCCGGCGGAGCGCCTGGAGAGCCTGGCGTACCTGTTCACGATCATCGGCTTCATCCTCTGGACCTTCACGCTCATCGCCGGGTCCATCTGGGCGTACTACGCGTGGAGCCGCTTCTGGGGCTTCGACGTGAAGGAGACCTGGACCTTCGTGATCTGGGTGCTCTACGCCGGGTACATCCACGCCAGGGCGACGCGTGGCTGGCGCGGCAATCCCTCGGCCTGGCTCTCGATCGTCGGCTTCACCGCGGTGATCTTCAACTTCACCATCGTCAACGTCTTCTTCAAGGGCCTGCACGCCTACTCCGGCCTGAGCTGATCCCAGTAAGACGGAGCGTCAGCCGCCGAGGGGGATGACCTCGGCGTGCTCGACGCCGCCCTCGTACCAGACGAACTCGACCTCGGTGACGACCTCCGTCGGCGCGGGGAGGAGCGGACGGACCTCGGTGGCGGCGAGCTGCTGCCAGGTCTCGGGATCCAGCGTCTTGCCGTAGAGCACCGAGAGGTGGAAGGTCCAGTCCTCGACGGAGAGCTCATCGAGGCGACGGAAGTCCGTCGGCTGGAGCACCTCCGTCAGCGAGGCGTACGCGTGCACGAGCGCGGGCGTGCGCGCGAGGCGCAGGATCACGATCTGCCACGGCGCGGGGAAGTCGTCCACGGCGTCGGCGGTGAGTTCGAGAGGACCCTGTTCCGTGGCCCAGGCGCGGATCACGGCCCGCAGCTCCTCCCGGCGCTCCGGCTCGAAGAAGCCGCGAAGCGTCACGTGCTCCGTGTGCGGATGCCGGAGCGGCGTGTCCAGACGACCGAGCGCGGCCTCCTGGATGGCCCGGTATTCCGCGGCGACGGCCCCGGTCGGCCGGAGCACGAGATACTGCTGTCCTTCGAGGCTCGCGAGCTGGTCCGGAGTGTCCATGAACGGGCGGCGCATGGCACGAGGGTACGGGGTACCGTCGTCGCGTCCGGGCACTGTTTCGGAGATCGGACCCGACACGCCGCCGGCAGGGGAGGGCCGGCGGCGTGTCGTGCGTGATCTCCGCAGCTGTGCCCGGGGGTCAGGCGGTGACGACGGCGCGGGCCGTGGTCGTGCGGCGGACCGCGACGACCACCGTCGTGGCGACGAGCGAGAGCACGCCCCAGACGACGAGGGCGGCGACGGCGGCCCCGCTCGCCTCTACGAGTCCGGCGAAGGCCGGTGCGGTCGGGAGGGCGGCCCCGATGCTCGCGAGCCAGTCAGGCACGGTCGAGATGAGTCCCGTCGCCACGGCGATGACACCGATCAGTGCGGCGATCCAGCGTCCGATGCCGCCGAACACCGCCACGAGGGCCTGGTTCACCGTGGCGAACACCACCCCGGCGAGGACGGCGGTTCCCGCGAACGCCCACCACTCCGCGACGTCGTAGTCGGCCACGATCTGCACGATCAGCGAGACGAGCAGACCCTGTGCCGCGCCGATCGCCGCGGCCGGCCAGAACGCGCGGAGGGTGAGGGAGGCGGAGGAGCGCCGCGAGGTGAGCGTGCGCGCTGTGTGGGCGCGGAGGACGAGGAAGGACGCGAGACCGCCGAACCACAGCACCACCGCGGTGAGCAGCGGGATCGCGGTGGGGCCGAAGAGCGAGCCCATCGAGGAGTCGGTCGCCACGGGGTCGGCGATCACCGATGCCAGCGACGTCGACTCCTCGTCGGTGAAGGACGGGAGGGAGTCCGCCGCGGTGCGCAGTCCGCCCGCGAGATCGCCGGTGCCGGTGGCGAGGGTCTCGAGACCGGTGGCGAGCTCCGTGCTGCCGTCGGCGAGCTGGGTCGCGCCGTCGGCGAGCTGCGTCGCGCCGGTCGACAGCGCCCGCGCTCCCGCCGCGGACTGATCCACGCCCTCGCTCGCGAGGCGGTTGAGCCCGCCGGCGAGCTCGGTCGCCCCGGCACCCGCCTCGCCGAGCTGAGTGGCCAGGGTGGAGAAGGATCCGGGAAGCGCGGCCACACCCGTGGCCACCTGCTTGTCGTTAAGGATGCCGGAGGCGGTCCCCGCCGAGGTCGCAGCCGCCACCGCCTGCTCCGCGAGCGCGGAGAGCTGCTCACACTCCGCCGAGCTCGGATCGGCGGCGCACGCGGTGGCCGCCATCGTCCCGAGACCCTGTGCCACCGCGGCGGACTCGCCCGCAGCGGATCCTGCGGCCGCGGCTGCCGACTGGACGCCGCCCGTGAGCTGCTGGACGCCCGCGACCCGGCCCTGGAGCTCGGTCGCGCCGGAGGTGAGTCCCGCCCCGATGGTCCCGGCGCCGGTCGCCGCCTGCCGGGTCTGTCCCGCGATCGTGTCGAGGCCGGACGCGAGGGTCGAGGCCCCGGTGCCCAGCTCTCCGGCACCCGCGGCGAGCTGCGTCGCACCCTCCGGGAGGGCCTCGGCGCCGGTCGCCGCGTCACGGGCGCCCTGCGCGAGCTCCAGGGCCCCGTCCGCCGCGTCGCCGATCTGGTCGCCGATGGTAGTGAAGCCGACGAGGATGTTCTCGGTCGTGGCCTGGGACAGCGTGGTGCCGAGCGTCGAGGCCGCCACGTCGGCGATCTGCCCGGTGATGAGGTCGTCGGCCACGAGGCCGTCGTCGGGCGTCGTCACCTGGATCGTCGCCTGTTCCGCGTCCCCGCCGCCGTCCGCGACCGCCTGACCCGCGGAGGTCGCCGCGGCCGAGAAGTCCTCGGGGATCGTGATGACCGCCTGGTAGGTGCCGTCGGCGAGCCCGTCGGCGGCGTCCTCCTCGTTGGAGATGACCCACGTGAGGTTCGAGTCGAGATCCTCCGAACCCTCGACGAGCCCGGACGCGAGCTGTCGCCCGAGAGGCGCGGTCTGGCCGTCGATCTCGACGGGTTCGTCGAGGTTCACGATCGCCGCGGTCATGGAGTCGAGACGTTCGGTCGGGTTGTAGAGCGCCGCCATGAGGATGCCGCCGATCGCGGCGGGCAGCAGCAGGACGCCGAGGATCGTGAGCCAGGTGATGGGCGTGCGCGAGCGGGCGCGCTCGAGGGGGAGGGTCATGCGGGCACCTCGGTCGTTTCTGCGGCGCTCGGGCGGGGCGCGCGCGTGTCGAGTACGTCGGCGGACGGCCATCCGGCGTCCGCGAGGAGGGAACGGGCCGCGTCGGGGTCGGCGGCCGTGGCGAAGACGGCGAGCTCTCGGCGCGCCCTCGCATCGCGCAGCATCGCGGCGACCTGGTCGCGCTCGCCGCCGCGGAGCCGGTCCGCGCCGTCGATCACCACGAGCTCGGAACGACCGCGGAGGGCTTCGCGGAGGTCGGCGAGCACCGGGGCGTCGTCTCCCGCGAGCACGCAGCCGACGTGGGAACGGACCCAGGCCGCACGACCGGGGAGCAGATGCCCGGCGACGCGGAGGCGTCCGTCGGCCGGGGCGATGCGGGCGCCGACGGTGAGAGCGAGGGCGCGCAGCGTCCCGGCGTCCGCGCCACTCGCGATGAGGGCTGCGCCGGGCGCGAGCCGCAGGGACAAGCCCTGCGCCGCGGGGAGTCCCGCGCCGAGCTCCAGGTCGTCCGCGGCGACGAGCGACCCGTCGCCCGGCCACGCCTCGAGGTGCCGTTCGCGTTCCACCGCCTCGCCCTCGATGTCCACGCGGGGGAGGATCCGCTCCAGCCAGGACGGGATCTCCCAGGCGCGCTCGCCGAGGATCGCCATGAGCGCCGGGATCAGCGTCATGCGCACGAGGAAGGCGTCGAAGGCGATGCCGGCGGCGAGTCCGAGGGCGATGGGCTTGAGGGACGAATCGCCCTCCGGCACGAAGGCGACGAACACCGCGAACATGATGAGGCCGGCCGCCGTGACCACCTTCGCCGACCCGGTGAACCCGCTTCGTACGGCGCGCAGAGCTGCGGCCCGCCGGGTGGCGCGGTTCACCGATCCCGCGCCCGGGCGGAGGTCGGGATCGTGCACGAAGTCCTCGCGCATCCGCGACACGAGGAACACCTGGTAGTCCATCGCCAGGCCGAAGAGCACGCCCATGAGGATGATCGGCATGAAGCTGATGATCGGGCCGACCTTCGCGACGTGCAGGAGGTCGGCGAACCAGCCCCACTCGAAGACCGCCCCGACGACGCCGAAGGCGGCGACGATCGACAGCAGGTAACCGGCTGCGGCGGTGATCGGCACCCAGAGAGAGCGGAACACGATGGTGAGGAGGATCAGCGAGAGGCCGATCACGAAGATCCCGAAGGGCAGCAGAGCCGCCCCGAGCTGATCCGAGATGTCGATGCCGACGGCGGTGAAGCCGGTGACCTTGAGGTCGATGCCGAACTCGTCCAGCCACTCGTCGTGGTGGCTGCGGAGCTCGCGCACGAGGTCGGCCGTCGCGGGGTCGTCGGGAGCCGTCTCCGGGATGATCTGGACGATGCCGGTGTCGGCGGTCTCGTTCGGCGTCGCGAGGGCGACCTCCTTCACGCCGGGAACCTCGGCCACCGCGTCTCCGAGGTCTTCCATGAGACCGAGCGGATCGGTGGAGGTGACGATGGTGCCGGTGAGGATGAGGGGGCCGTTGAAGCCGGGACCGAACTGCTCGCCGACGAGGTCGTAGTTCTGTCGCGCCTCGGAGTCCTTCGGCAGGACGCCGGCGTTGGGCAGGGCGAGGTCGAGACTGAGGGCGGGGACGGCGACGATGCCGAGGCCGAGGACGACCGCGAGGGAGACGAGGACGGGGTGCTTCGTCACGCCCTCCACCCACCGACGGCTGCCGCGGGGCTTCGTGGCGGCGTCCTTCGCGGCCGCCTTCTTCGGGGTCTTCGCGCGCTTCGGTCGTCCGGCCACGCGCCCCTTGAGGAATCCGAGCAGGGCGGGGGTCAGGGTCACCGCGATCGCCACGGCGACCGCGACGGCCACGGACGCCGCGACGCCCATGGTGGTGAGGAACGGGATGCCCGCGAAGCCGAGGCCGATCAGCGCGATGAGCACGGTGACGCCGGCGAAGACGACCGCCGATCCGGCCGTGCCGACCGCGCGGGCGGCCGACTCCTCAGGTTCAACGCCGTCCCGGACCTGGTCCTGGTGGCGCGCGACGATGAAGAGCGCGTAGTCGATCCCGACCGCGAGTCCGAGCATCAGGGCGAGCAGCGGCGTGGTGGAGGAGACGGTCGCGAAGGCCGTCGCCGTGAAGATCCCGGCCATGGAAATGCCGACGCCGAGGATCGCGGTGAGCAGGGGGAGTCCGGCGACGACGAACGACCGGAAGGTGACGATGAGCACGAGGAGCGCGATGAGCAGGCCCACCGCCTCGGTGAGCGTGACGCCGGGGATCGAGATCGCGAAGAGGTCGCCGCCGAGAGAGGCCTGCGCACCGTCGGGGAGCTCTGCCGCGAGCTCGTCGACGGTGGAGCGCAGGGCGTCCTTCGTCTCCTCGGAGACGTCGGTGGACTCGCCGTCGAACTGCAGGCGCACGATGGCCGCCGTGTTGTCGTCGTTGATCATCCCGTTGACCATCTCGTCGTAGGGCGAGGTGGCGGCGAGGACCTCGTCGAGGTCGCCGAGCTCCGACACGGCGTCCTCGATCGGCTCACGGTACGCGTCATCGGTGATCTCGTCGCCGTCGGCGGCCACGACGATGAACTGCGCGTTCGTGCCGCTCACCTGGGGGAAGGAGCGGGAGAGCTGCTCGAGGCCGGCCTGGGATTCGGTCCCGGGGATGGAGAACGTGTTGTCGGTGCCGGCACCGAGGACCACGGCTCCGGCTCCGGCGATGCCGAGGGCGAGGAGCCAGGACACGAGGACGCGCCACGGGTGGCGGAAGGACCAGCGTCCGAGGGACGAGAGGAGTGTGGACACGCGAATCTCCGTGGGGTGCCGGGTGGATACACAGGTGTATCCGATACATAGATGTATCGTAAGGTCATCCGCCATCCGGAGTCTGTGCACCGGGTGTGAACCGTCGAGAGGGAAGGCCAGGAGGTTCCGATGTCGTCACCCGCCACCCGCAGCCGGGAGAACACGAAGGCGCGTCTGCTGGAGGCCGCCGCGCAGGTGTTCGCCGAGGCCGGCCTGGACGGTGCTTCGGTCGAGGCGGTCTGCGAGCGCGCCGGCTTCACGCGCGGGGCGTTCTACTCGAACTTCGACTCGAAGGACGAGCTGTTCCTGACCCTCGCGGCCGGTGTCGCCGACGCGAGGGTGGCAGCCGTGCGGACCCGCGTGGAGCAGATGCGGGCGAACGGGGAGCTCGCCGACGACTGCGACCCGAAGGATCTCGTCCAGCAGATCATGGAGCTCGGCAGCGACGACCGCCTGGGCGTGATGCTGATGAGCGAGATCCGCATCCGCGCCCTGCGCGATCCGCAGTTCGGCGAGGCCTACCTCGCCCAGGAGCGCGAGATGGTGGCGAGCATCGCGCGCATCGTGGAGGACATCGTGGAGGCGGCGGGGACGCTGCGCCTGCGGCTGCCGGCCACCGATGCGGCGCGCATGCTCATGATCCTCTGGGAGGGCATGACCGTCCGCGGTGCCATGGCCGGTCGTGATGACGCGGCCCTGCGGCACTCCGGCGGCGAGGAGCTCGGGCGGCTCGTGGAACTCCTCGTCGAGTCCTAGGCGCTGCGGGCTGCGAGCAGCTCGTGGTGGCAGCGGGCCAGCCGGGCCAGCCACCACTCCCGGCGTTCGTCCGCGGCGGCGAGCCGGGTGAGCGCTGCCGGGTCGGGGGACAGACGTCCCACCGGGATCGCTCCGTCCACGGGGCGGAGGTCGGCGACGTCGTCCTGGAACAGGGAGGCCGTGCCCAGACCGCAGTCGTAGTCGAGGGCCGGGAGGGCGGCGGCCAGGGCGGCCCCCTGGGAGAGCCCGATCGCGGTGTCCAGCGCGCTGGAGACGACCGCGGGCAGGCCGGCCGCGGTGACGATCTGCAGGGCGTGGGTCAGGCCGCCCAGGGGCTGCGCCTTGATGACGACGATGTCCGCCGCGCCCGCGCGCGCGACGGCGAGGGGGTCGCCGGACTTCCGGATGCTCTCGTCTGCCGCGACCGGGATGCCCATGTAGGCGATGCGCCGGCGCAGCTCGACGAGTTCCGGCACCGACGCGCACGGCTGCTCGACGTACTCCAGGTCGAACGGGGCGAGGGCGTGCACCGCGTGCTCGGCCTCGTCCACGTTCCACAGGCCGTTCGCGTCGACCCGGATGCGGCCCTCCGGCCCCAACGCCTCGCGGACGGCCTTGACCCGGGCGACGTCGTCCGCCAGTGCCTGGCCGGGCTCCGCGACCTTGACCTTCGCGGTCCGGCAGCCGGCGAAACGTGCGAGGATCTCGGGCACGCGGGGGGCGCCGACGGCGGGCACGGTGGCGTTGACGCCGACGCGGTCACGCAGCGGTGCGGGCTGGGGGGCGTACGCGTAGTCGATCGCGGCCGCCAGCCAGGTCGCGGCCTCGGCGTCGTCGTACTCGACGAACGGGGAGAACTCGGCCCAGCCCTCCGGTCCTTCGAACAGCAGGGCCTCGCGGGTGTCGACGCCGCGGAAGCGGGTCTGCATCGGCAGGGCGACGACGCGGGCGGAATCGAGGAGCTCCGTGACGGCGGGGATCATGACCCCATTGTGCGCCACGACCCCTCGACAGGATGTCGCGCGCATATGTGCCGTTGACAATGGTGTGTGACACACACTAATGTGATCGGCATGAACGAGACGCTCGACACGCATCTGCAGGAACTGCGCCGCGGCACCGTGGTGCTCGCCTGCCTGCAGCTGCTGCGTACGCCGGAGTACGGGTATGCGCTGCTCGAGCAGCTCGAGAGTCGGGGCTTCGCCACCGATGCGAACACGCTCTACCCGCTGCTCCGTCGTCTGGAGAAGCAGGAGTACCTCACGAGCGAGTGGAACACCGACGAGGCCCGGCCTCGCAAGTTCTACCGCACCTCGGAAGCCGGGACCCGGCTCGCCGACACCCTCACCGACGAGTGGCGCGCGCTGACCGCCGCGATCGCCTCCCTCACCCCCGAGGAGAACTGACATGACCCCCACGAGCACGCTCACCGAGCGCTACATCAGCGCCACGATCCGCAGCCTCGCGCCGGAGGCGCAGGGCGAGGTCCGTGCCGAACTCGAAGCCGCCATCGCCGACGCCGTCGACGCGCGGCGGGAACAGGGCGAGAGCCCGGAGGAGGCGGAGCGCGCCGTCCTCACCGACCTCGGCGACCCGGGCATCCTCGCCGCCGGATACGCCGACCGCCCGCTGCACCTCATCGGCCCCCGGTACTACCTCACCTGGTGGCGGCTGCTGAAGCTGCTCCTGTTCATCGTGCCGCCGTTCGCCGCGGTCGGGGTCGCGATCGGGCAGCTCATCAGCGGCGGCGGCCCCGGGGAGGTCATCGGCGCGGTCGTCTCGGTCACCCTGTCGGTGATCGTGCACTTGTGCTTCTGGGTCACGCTCGTCTTCGTCGTGCTGGAGCGCACCGGCGCTGACACCGGCGTGCGGTGGGACGTCGATCAGCTCCCCGAGCCCACGGAGCACGGGGCCGCCCGCGCCGACGTGATCGCCTCGCTCGTCTTCCTCCTCGTCGGCATCGGCGCGATCGTGTGGGATGCGACGCTCGGATTCTTCCCGACCGGCGGCGACCCGATCCCGATCCTGGCGCCCGCCCTCTGGCCGGTGGGTATCGGCATCCTCCTTGCGCTCATGATCGCGGAGGCCGTCCTGGCCGTCGCCGTGTACGCGCGTCGGCGGTGGACCGTCGCCGCGGCCGTCGTGAACACCGTCCTCGCCGTCGCCTTCGCCGTGTGGGCCCTCACCCTGCTCCTGCAGGGCGAGCTCCTCAACCCGGCCTTCCTGGAGTTCGTGTTCACGGACAACGGGGTGGATGCCGACACGATGCGCGTGCTCACGGTGATCACCGGCGTCTGCCTCGTGGCCTTCCCGGCCTGGGACATCGTCGACGGGTGGATGAAGACGGCGCGTGCCCGGGGAATAGGCTGAAGACCGTGACCGATGCCTTCGTCTCCGACCTGTTCGATCCCGCCGAGTGGGAGCTGGCGCCCGGCGCCGAGCACTACACCGACATCACGGCGCACGTGAGCCGTGACGGCGGGGTCGCCCGCATCGCCTTCCACCGGCCGGAGGTGCGCAACGCCTTCCGCCCGCACACGGTCGACGAGCTCTACCGTGCGCTCGACATCGCGCGGCAGGACGCGCGTATCGGCGCAGTGCTGCTGACCGGCAACGGACCGAGCCCGAAGGACGGCGGGTGGGCGTTCTGCTCCGGCGGTGATCAGCGCATCCGCGGCCGGGACGGGTACAAATACTCGGACGCGGAGACCGCCGTCGTCAGCGGAGCGTCCGCGGCGGCCGTCGGGCGGCTGCACATCCTCGAGGTGCAGCGGCTCATCCGGTTCATGCCGAAGGTCGTCATCGCCGTGGTCCCCGGATGGGCGGCCGGCGGCGGGCACTCCCTGCACGTGGTCTGCGACCTGACCATCGCGTCGGCCGAGCACGCGCGCTTCAAGCAGACGGACGCCGACGTCGGCAGCTTCGACGCGGGATACGGCTCCGCCTACATGGCGCGGCAGACGGGACAGAAGTTCGCGCGCGAGGTGTTCTTCCTCGCCGAGGAGTACTCGGCGCAGCGGGCCTACGAGGCGGGCGCCGTGAACCGCGTGGTGCCGCACGCCGAGCTCGAGCGCGAGGCGCTGAAGATGGCGCGCACCGTGCTGACGAAGTCGCCCACGGCGATCCGGATGCTGAAGTTCGCCTTCAACGCGGTCGACGACGGGCTCGTGGGGCAGCAGGTGTTCGCGGGCGAGGCCACCCGTCTCGCCTACGGCACGGACGAGGCCGTGGAGGGGCGGGATTCGTTCCTCGAGAAGCGCGCCCCCGACTGGTCCTCGTTCCCCTGGCACTACTGAGTCCGCACGAGAGACGGAGCCGACCGTGACCGCGCTGATCCCGACCGACGCCGAAGACACCGGGCTCCTGCGGGAGGCGCTGCTCCGGGCGCTCGGCGAGGGACCGGCCCTCGGCTTCGGCATGCTCGCCGACGCTCCGGCGGAGGTGGACGACGGCATCGCCGCAGTGATCGCGACCTCCGGATCCAGCGGCGTCCCGAAGCGGGTGGCGCTGAGCGGCGAGGCCCTGCGGGCGAGTGCGGAGGCCACCGCCGCCCGGATCGGCAGCGGTCGCTGGCTGCTCGCCCTGCCGGCCGGCTACGTCGCGGGGCTGCAGGTGATGGTGCGGTCGATCCTCGCGGGCACGGCGCCGACCCGGATCGAGGGACGGTTCACGCCACGCGCGTTCGCCGAGGCCTCGCGGAGCATGCTGCACGCGACGACCGCCGGCGTCGTCCCCGCGCTCTACACCTCCCTCGTCCCGGCGCAGATCGCGACGCTCCTGGACGCGACAGGCGAGCCGGGGGTGCTCGCAGCGCTGCAGGCGTATGAGGCGATCCTCGTCGGCGGCCAGGCGCTCCCGGAGCCGTTGCGGGAGCGGGCGGCCGACCTCGGCGTGCGTCTGGTGCGGACCTACGGCTCGACGGAGACCAGCGGCGGCTGCGTGTACGACGGCGCCCCGCTCGACACCGTGAACGTCCGCGCGGTGGACGGCGAGCTGCGGATCGCCGGCCCCATGCTCGCGGACGGGTACCTGGGCGACCCGGCGCTGACCGCACGCACCTTCGTCAGGGACGAGCACGGCATCCGCTGGTACCGCACCGGCGACCTCGGGCTCATCGAGGACGGCGTCGTGCGCGTGCACGGTCGCGCGGACAATGTGATCGTGTCGGGCGGCATCAACATCTCGCTCGACCGGGTGGAGCGGATCGTGCGCGCCGTGCCCGGGCTGCATCAGGCCGTGGTCGTGGGCGTCGACGACGAGCGCTGGGGAGAGGCCTCGGTCATCGTCGCGGCGCGCGGGGAGGCCCTGCGGCGCAGCGAGTCCGAACAGCTCGACCAGGCCAGGGAGACGGTGGCCCGGGAGATTGGCGCCCATGCGCGTCCGTCCCGCCTGATCCTGGTGGACGAGCTCGACGTCCTCTCCTCCGGCAAACCCGACCGCGAGGCGATCCGCCGCATGGTGTCGTCCCTCTAGCCCGTCGACCCACCCCTTTCGCGCCGCCCCGGCCCTTTGCGGGCGTCCGGAAGGGGCCGGGACACACGGAAAGGGGTGGGTCGACGCGAGTGCCAGACTGAGCGCATGGCCTCGTACACGCATGGACACCACGAATCCGTCCTCCGCTCGCACAGTGTGCGGGACATCGCGAACTCGGCGGCGTACCTGCGACCGCACCTCACCGCCGAGACCCGGCTCCTCGACGTGGGGGCGGGACCCGGATCGATCACGGTGGACTTCGCGGGAGTGGTCGCGCACGTCACGGCGACCGAGATCGACGACGCCGCGTTGTCCCTCTCCCGCGACCTCGCCGCCGCGCAGGGAGTCGCGAACATCGCCTTCTCCGTCGAGGACGTGCACGCGCTGAGCTTCGCCGACGACTCCTTCGACGTGGTGCACGCGCACCAGGTGCTGCAGCACGTCGCCGATCCGGTGCAGGCGTTGCGGGAGATGCGCCGGGTCGCGAAGCCCGGCGGACTCATCGCCGCCCGCGACGCCGACTACGCGGGCTTCCTGTGGTTCCCGGTGCTCCCGGAGCTCGACCGCTGGCTCGCGCTCTACCGCGACGCCGCCCGGGCGAACGGCGGAGAGCCGGATGCCGGCCGCCGCCTCCTGGCCTGGGCGCGGGCGGCGGGCTTCGCGGACGTCACGGCGACGGCGTCCACCTGGTGCTACGCGACGCCGTCCGAGCGCGCCTGGTGGGGCGGGATGTGGGCCGATCGCATCCTGGAGTCGGCGCTCGCCCGGCAGCTCGTGGACCAGGAGATGGCCTCTGCGGCCGACCTGCAGGAGATCAGCGACGCCTGGAAGCGCTGGGCCGGCGACGGCGACGGCTGGTTCCTCGTGCCGCACGGGGAGATCCTCGCCCGCGCCTGACGGATACATCCCGCGACGGATGCCGGCCCCGAGCCGCTCGCGTAGCGTGGGGGAGTGATCCGTCCGCTGTCCCGTACCGGCCTCGTCCTCGACATCGTCGGGGCGGTGCTGCTGTTCGCGCTCCTCACGCCGCTCGGGATCGTCTTCTACGCCCCGCAGCCCGGGATGGAGGCCTCGTCGGCGGGCAGTGCGATCGGCCTCGTCGCGTCGTCGGTGTTCCTGTTCGGCGGTGTGGCGATCGGACGTCTTGCCCCCGGTCTCGCGCTCGCCGCCGCCTGGGCCGGAGCCATCGTGCAGATGCTCGCCGGGTTCGGGCCGCTGCCGACCGACTTCGCGATCCTCCTCGTGCTGTACGCGACCTCCGCGTGGGGCACCCGCCGCGTGCTCTGGTGGGGTTTCGGATCGGTGATCGTGGGTGGCATCGTCGCCGCGCTGTACATGGTCGTCGTCGGGGGCGTCATGTTCGGCTCCGGCAGCGGATGGGAGCTCGTGACCGGCGGCACTCTGCTCGTCGCGGCCTCCATCATGGCGCTGGGGTTCGCGTGGGTGTGCGGCCTCCTCTGGCGGGTCGTGCTGCGCAACCGGCGCACGCGTTCGGCGCAGCTGCAGGCCGAGGCCCTGGCCGCCGAGGAGCAGGAGCGGGTGCGCATCGCGCGGGACATGCATGACGTCGTGGCCCACTCACTCGCGGTCGTCATCGCCCAGGCCGACGGCGCCCGCTATGCCGCGGCCGTGAAGCCGGAGATCGCGACGGAGGCCCTCGGCACGATCGCGCAGACCGCCCGCGGAGCACTGAGCGACGTGCGGATGCTCCTCACCCAGCTCCGTCATCGGCAGGGCGACGGTCCGCAGCCGACCCTCGCCGATCTCGAGACGCTGTTCGCCCAGGTGCGCCAGGCCGGCATCGAGCCGCGGGTCACGGTCGACCCCATGCCTCCGGGGGAGCCGCCGGGGGCCATCCAGCTCGCGGTCTACCGGATCCTTCAGGAGGCGCTGACGAACGCGATCCGCCACGGCGACGGCGCGGTGGACGTGCATCTCGCGTGGCTCCCGGATCGCGTCGACATCGAGGTGCGCAACACCGTCTCGCCCGAGTCGACGCCGGGGACCCCCGGAGGTCACGGGCTCATCGGCATGCGCGAGCGGGCGCAGCTCGTGGGCGGTAGTCTGCAAGCCGAGCGCCGTGGTGCGCAGTTCGTCGTCCAGAGCAGCCTTCCGATCGGAGCCCCGCAGTGATCAGAGTCGTGCTGGTGGACGACCAGGCGCTGTTCCGGGCCGGGATCCGCATGCTCGTGGCCTCCCAGCCGGACCTCGAGGTCGTGGGGGAGGCGGGCAACGGGCGCGAGGCTCTCGACGTGGTCGCCGCGACCCGGCCGGACGTGGTGCTCATGGACATCCGGATGCCGGTGATGGACGGGCTGACCGCGACGGCGGAGATCCTGTCCCGCCCGGAACCCCCGCGCATCGTCATGCTCACCACGTTCGACCTCGACGAGGCGGCGGCGCGGGCGATCCGGCAGGGGGCGAGCGGCTTCCTCCTCAAGGACGCCGATCCGGAGTTCCTGCTCGCCGCGATCCGGACCGTGCACGCGGGGTCGAGCGTGATCGCGGCCTCGGCGACCCGCGAGCTGTTCGAGCACTTCGCCGAGGCTCCGAAGCCCGTGCCGCCGCAGTACGCCGAGTTGACGGAGCGGGAGCGGGAGATCTTCGCGCTCGCCGCCCGGGGACTCTCGAACGCCGAGATCGCCGCGCGGGAGTTCCTCAGCGAGGCCACGGTGAAGACCCACATCAGCCGCATCCTCACGAAGCTCGCCCTCCGCGACCGCGTACAGCTCGTCGTGTTCGCGTTCGAACACGGCCTCGCCTGACGCCGACCCACCCCCTTCCGTTCGACCCGGCCCCTTGCGGCGGTCCGTAGAGGGGTGGGAGGAACGCAAAGGGGTGGGTCGGGAGGACGCGGGATCATCCTCCCGATGTAGCGGGATGCTCCCGGCGGGCGACGCGACGAGCGGGAGTGCGGAAATAGCGTCGTCGTCATGGAGATCACGACCACCGACCTCGGGCTCGCCGCCCGCGTCCAGCACCTGAAGAAGACCTACGGTTCGGGCGAGGGGACCGTCCGCGCGCTCGACGACGTGAGCGTCGGCATCCGCCGCGGACAGTTCACCGCCATCATGGGTCCGTCCGGATCCGGCAAATCCACCCTCATGCACATCATGGCCGGCCTCGACAGCCCGACCGAGGGACGGGCGTGGATCGGCGACACCGAGATCACAGGCCTCGGCGACCTCGACCTGACCATCCTGCGCCGCCGCCGCGTCGGGTTCATCTTCCAGGCGTTCAACCTCGTCCCCACGCTCGATGCCCTCGGCAACATCCTGCTGCCGTTCGAGCTCGACGGCCGCCGCCCCAGCGCCATCGAGCGCGCACGGATCGACGGCCTCATCGAGACGCTCGGCCTCGGCAAACGCCTCGGTCACCGGCCGCATCAGCTCTCGGGAGGGCAGCAGCAGCGCGTCGCCATCGCCAGGGCGCTCGCCACCGCCCCCGACCTCGTGTTCGCGGACGAGCCCACGGGCAACCTCGACTCCCAGACCGGACGGGAGGTGCTGCGCCTGCTCGCGTCCGCCAGCCGGGAGCACGGCCAGTCCATCGCGATGGTCACGCATGACGCGATCGCGGCGAGCCACGCCGACCGGGTGCTCTACCTCGGCGACGGCCGGATCGTCGCGGATCACCCGCGGCAGACCGCGGAGCAGATCTCGGCCTACATGCTCGCCGCGGAGGTGTCGGCATGACCGCGCTCGCCACGGTCGTCCCGGAGACGCGGACGACCGGACCCCGGCTGGCCTGGCTCCGCGACCGCGGCATGGGCGCGAGCGTCCTCGTCGCCGCGCTCTCGTCCGCGTTCGGGGTCTTTCTCGTCGAGATCACGGCCTACATTGGTGCTGTGCTTCAGGCCGATCCGTTCATCGGCGACAGCGGCACGCTCGCGGTCGTCGTCGCGATCCTGTCGGTGCTGCTCACCGCCGTCGCGATGTACGTGGCCGCGATCGTCACGGCGAACACGTTCTCGACGATCATCGCGGGCCGCACCCGGCAGATCGCGCTGATGCGTCTCATCGGGGCGACGGCTCGTGCGCAGCGGGCGGAGGTCGGTCGGCAGGGGCTCGTCGTCGGGCTCCTCGGCGCGGGGCTCGGCCTTCTCGCCGGACTCCTCCTCTCCGCGGCGGCGGTCCAGCTCGGCGGACAGCTCGTCGCCACCTCGCCGTCGTCCTTCTCACTCGCCCAGCCCGCTCTCGCCCTCCCGGCGGTCGGCGTCGCGCTCACCACCTGGGCGGCCGCCTGGGTGGGTTCGCGTCGCGTGCTCGCGGTGACGCCGCTGCAGGCTCTGGGCGGTGCCGTCGAGCGCACCCGTGACGAGGTCTCCGGGCGGAAGGGCCGCCATGTCGGGGCCTGGGTCCTGCTGATCTCCGGCGCGGCTCTGCTCGCCGGCGGCGTCGTCCTCGGACTCGTCACGCCGCTCGGTGTCGTGGTCGCGTTCTTCGGCGGCATCCTCTCCTTCACCGGGCTCGCCCTGGGGTCGGTGCTGTTCATGCCGCCGGTGCTCCGGCTCGTGGGGCGCCTGTTCGGGTCGAGCGCGACAGCCCGTCTCGCGGCCGAGAACGCCCTGCGGTACCCGGAGCGGTCGTCGCGGATGGCCATCGGCGTCGTCATGGGTGTGACGCTGGTGACGATGTTCGCGGTGGCGCTGGAGTCGTCGAAGCGTCTCATGACGAGCCAGACGACCGAGGAGATCCCGGCCGAGTTCTTCGCGCCGTACGACGCCTTCGCGGCCATCATGATGGTGCTCGTCGCCGTCTCGGCCGTGATCGCGGCCGTCGGCCTCGTCAACCTCCTGACCATCGGCGTCGTGCAGCGGCGCCGAGAGCTCGGACTGCTGCGCTCGATCGGTCTGTCCAACCGGCAGGTGCGCCGCATGGTGCTGCTGGAGGCGACGCACATCACGGTGGCGGCGACCCTCACCGGTCTCGTGCTCGGGGTGCTGTACGGGTGGATCGCGGCCCAGTCGCTGCTCGGCTCCGTGCCCGTGCTTCCGGAGTTCACGCCCGCCGGGCTGGTCGCCCCGCAGGTGCCGTGGCTTCCCGTGGTGATCATCGTCGCCGCGACCGCGCTGCTCACGCTCGTGGCCGCCGCGACGCCGACCCGGCTGGCGACCAGGGTGGCCCCTGTCGAGGCGCTCGCCGCCGACTGACGGCTCTAGGCTGGACGGATGCCGTCGCCGTTCGATCAGTCCCCGTACCAGGTCCGACTCGACTGGGGGGTGTCCGGGCTCGCCCGCCTCGCCCCGGCCGACGTCGTCGTGGTGATCGACGTCCTCCGGTTCTCCTCGACGGTCGCCGATGCGGTGGCCGCGGGAGCGGAGGTCGAACTGGACGGGGCCCTCGAATGGTCGCGGAACGGGGCGGCGGTGGCAGCCGCCGTCCCGACCGGGGCCACGGTCCTGCTGGGCGCGATCCGCAACGCCGGTGCCGTGGCCAGAGCCGTGCAGGTGGAGCAGGAACGCCGCCAGGGTCGCACCTCGGTGGCGCTGATCCCGGCCGGCGAGGTCGACGCCGCGGGGGAGCTGCGCGTCGCCGTGGAGGATCAGCTCGGGGCCGGAGCGATCGCGGCGGCGCTCACCGATCTCGGCATCGACCACACCGCCCCGGACGCCGCCGTGGCTGCGGAGGGGTTCCGCGCGTTGCGTCGTGCACTGAAGCACCTGATCGGCGCGACGGGCTCCGGGCGCGAGCTGCAGGCCGGGGTCTCGGCGACCGAGCGGATGCGGGCCGCCGGACTGGTGCCGACCAGCACCGCGGACGCCGCCGTCCTGGACGCGGTGGACGCCGTCCCCGTTCTGCGCGACGGACGGTTCACGCGCTTCGAGTGAGCACGCGACCCGCGTAGGGTCGAGGAATGAGGTTCCTCCCCGCTCTGCTCGTCGACGCCGTCCTCGTCCTCGTCTTCGCCGCCATCGGCCGCGCCTCCCACCAGGAGGACCCGGCAGGGTTCCTCCTCACGGCCTGGCCCTTCCTCGTGGCCCTGCTGCTGGGACACGCCGCCGCGCTGCTGCTCCCTGGGCGGCCGCGTCGGCCGTGGTCGCTGTCCTGGGGTGCGGTCGTCTGGGCGGTGACGGTCGTCGGCGGCGTGCTGCTGCGGCTGCTCAGCGGAGACACCGCGGAGGTGCCCTTCATCATCGTGGCGACGCTCGTGCTCGGTGTGTTCCTGCTCGGCTGGCGTGGTCTCGCCGCGCTCGTCCGTCGACGCCGCAGCCATCGCGAGACCGAGACCGAGACAGGACGCCCCGGTCCTGTCGACTCCGCGGCGGACCGGGACGCAGCCGCAGAGCCTGCTCCGACGGACGCTGACGCGGACGCGGAGGACACCGCGCCTGCCGAGGAGGACGCCTCCGGGTCCGAGGAACGGCCGCACTCCGGCGGCTCCTCCGTCTGAAGCGAGAGCGGCGACCCCGCTCCCTCGGCCCTCAGCGTGGGGCCTGCGCGGCGAGACGGGCGTCTGTCGTGATCTCGCGGCGCGTCCAGGCGAAGAGATGCTGGGCATCGAACGTGCGGGAGCACCGGGCGCAGGACGTGGCCCGACTCGGTCGGCGGTGTCGATACGTGACGTGACCGGCAGGGCAGCGGCCCACCCACGGAGCGAGCTCGACGGCGGTCTCCCCGCGGTGCGTCGTGCCGCCGACATAGCCCAGGTCGCGGGCCACGCGCTTCCAGGTGGGGCCGTGGGCGGCCTGGTGCCCGGCGAGGGCGTGGGCCACCTCGTGCAGGAGCACCTGATGGATCTCGTCGTCCTCGAAGCGGGCGGCGAGATACCGCGATACGGTGATGCGCTTGCGCGTGTAGTCGCACTGGCCGGCGCGACGCTTGGCATGGTCGAAGTCGAACGACCAGCTGTCGTCGAGATGCAACCGGATCAGTGCCTCGCCCCAGACGCGCACGCGGTCAAGTTCCGCCATGCGCTCAGGCTAAGGCATGCCGCGGACACTCGGGCGCATCGGCTCAGCCGGCGACGAGCTGCGCCGGACGACGACGCTCCACGGCCTCGATGGCGAGGAGCACGGTCTCCAGCTCCCGGTCCTCCGCGCCGGACTCGCGCCGCAGGAAGAGCGACTGCTTGAAGCTCTCCCGTGCGGTCTCGAAGTCCTCGGCGTCGTAGGCGTTCTTGCCGTGGTGCTGATAGGCGAACGCGGCGATCGACAGCCAGCGCTGCCCCTCCGCCTCCGCGGCGCAGGTCGCCAGCTCCTGCTCGGCCGCGGCGTGCGCGCCCCGATACTGCAGGATCGTCGCGTGCAGCACGCGGGCGCGGAGCACGTCCTTGCGGGTGCCGGCCATCCGGGCCTGCCGCACGGCTTCGTCGGCGAGCGCGAGGGCGTCGTCGAGGCGTCCCAGCACCTTCAGCAGCCAGACCCGCTCGAGCAGGGCGGGCAGGCTGCGCTGCTCCTCGATCTCGGCCAGGCGAGCGGCGCACTCGTCGAGATCGACCCGTTCGCGGAGGCTCTCCTGGTCGTATCCCCGGATCAAACTCATTGCTCTCCTTCCGCGCGTCCCCGCACCTGTCCCCGTCCAGTCTGCCTGCCGCTTCCGCGGTCCTCGGGGCGGCGCGCCACGTCAGCGCAGGAACAGCGAGGCATCGGGTCGCGGGGACGCGACGGCGTCGGCGTCCGTGACGATCCGGGCGCCCTGGAGGAAGGCGCGGGCCTCGTCCCCCTGGGCGATCTTCGCGGGATGCGGACCCGCGGCGAGCATCCGGGGCAGCCACTCCGTCGGGAGTGGGGCGGCGGAGGCCGCCACCACCAGGTTGCCGAAGCGGCGGCCCTTGAGCACCTGGGTGTCGGCGAGGATCCCGATCTCCGGGAGCACCTCGGCGATGGTCGCGGCCTGTCGACGGGCGAACGCGAGACCGGGACCGTCGGCGACGTTGACGAGCAGGACGCCGCCGGGGGCGAGCAGCGCGGCGAGCTCCCGGTAGAACTCCACGCTCGTGAGGTGGGCGGGCGTCTGCGCGCCCGAGTACACATCCGAGACGACGAGGTCGCACGTGCCGACCAGCGCCCCCGGGAGCTTCCGGACCCCCTCCCTCGCATCGCCGATCCGCAGGCGGATCGCCGCCCCCTTCGGCAGGGGGAGGTGCTCACGGACGAGCTGCACCAGCGGGGCCTCCAGCTCGATGACCTGCTGCCGGGATCCGGGGCGGGTCGCGTCGATGTACCGGGGGATGGTGAGGGCACCGGCCCCGAGGTGCACCGCGGTGAGCGGACCGTCGCGGAGCTGATCGATCACCGCCCCCATCCGCACGATGTACTCGAAGTGCAGGTGCGTGGGGTCGTCGAGATCGACGTGCGACTGCGGGGTGTCGTCCACGACGAGCTCGTAGCCGCTCGTGAACTCCGACGGGACGATGCGAGCGAGGCCGCCGTGGTCGAGGCGGGCCTGCGGGTGCTCGGCGTCCCGTGATCGCGTCCGTCCCATGCCGTCGAGCCTAGCCGCGTGGACCAGTGTCAGCGCTGGTTGCCCACCGCGCAGGTCTCCTGCTCGAGGGTCTGACCCGACACCTCCGGTGGGAGCGTCGCGCGCGCGTCCGGCGTCGCGCTCGCCTCGGGAGTGGATTCCGTCTCCGGCGTCTCCGGCGCCGTGGGCGCGGGGGTGACCAGCTCCACGCCGCGATGCGTCGTCACGTCGCCGGTGAGCTCCAGGGGGCGGCCGGCGCGCACCGCGTCCCACAGGGCTGCCGCGGCCTCCTCGTCCGGCACGACCTTGTCGTCGTCGAACGGGTCGACGACGTTCGGGTACTGCACGAACACGAAGTCGCTGAAGTTCACATCTTTGAGGGCGAGTGCGAGCTGGGCCAGGCGCAGCGGGTCGGCGAGCTCGTCGCTGGGATCGATGTTGTCGGCGATGGCGTTCGTCAGTCGAAGCACCTTGGGGATGTCGGTCAGAGTGTCCTCGCTGAGCACCTTCCTGGCCAGCCGCGACATGTACTGCTGCTGGTTGGAGATGCGCGCGAGGTCGCTCTCATCCCCCACGCCGTGCCGGGTGCGGATGAACTGGAGCGCCTCCACGCCCGAGACCGTCCGCATGCCCGCCGGCCAGTCGATGCCCGTGTGGCGATCGCGGATGCCGTCGCCGGCGATGCACACCTCGACGCCGCCGATCGCGTCCGTGACGGCCATGACGCCGTCGAAGCTGATCTTGGCGGCGAACTCCACCGGGATGTCGCCCATATCGCTCACGGTCTTCGCGATGCAGGAGAGCCCGGCGTGCTCGAACAGCGCGTTCATCGATGCCTTCTCCATCGCGGACGCGACGGAGCCGTCCTCGCGGGTGCACTCGGGAACGGGGACGCCTAGGTCGCGGGGGAGGGAGACGACCGTCACGTTCCGGGGCGCCGCCGAGACGTGCACGAGGAGGTTGACGTCGTTGCGGCTCCGGCCGTCGGCTTCGGCGCAGCGCTCGTCGAAGAGTGCCGTCGCCTTCGGGCCGCACTCGTCCGTCCCCACGATGAGGATGCTGAAGGCCTTGTCGTCGGGATACGCGCCGAGCGTGGGCGGGTCGACCTGCGGGGCGCCCTCCAGGGTGACGGCCCCGTCGCCCACGCGGTTGAAGACATCCCAGACGAGGAATCCCGCGACCGCCACGGTCGAGACGAGGACGACGGCGAGCCCGATCCCGAGGCCCCGCAGGACCCGGGAGGTCCGGCTGCGCGTCGACGGCGGTGCGTGCCGGGGAAGGGGGCGGCGGTCGGCGTCTGATCCTCGGCGGGGCATGCGGGGAGCCTACCGCGGAGGCCTGATGTTACGGCGGTGTGACGATTCTGGGAGGAACTTGCAGGGAATTAGTTAGTCGTGAATACTTTTTCCTATCCCCGGTACGCACCCGATGCACACCTGGACTTTCAAAGAGGAGATCCCCCCATGCACAAGCGCATTCTTCCGGCGGTGGCGCTCGGCGCCGCTGCCACGATCGCTCTGGCCGGCTGCGCCGGCGGCAGCGGCGACAACGGCTCGACCAATGGCGAGGGCCAGGAGCTGACGGTCTGGATCATGAAGGGGACCAACCCCGACGCGACCGCGTTCTACGACAAGGTCTCGGACGCCTTCGAGGAGGAGACCGGCGCGAAGGTCACCATCGAGGAGATCCAGTGGGCCGACGCCCACGACCGCTTCGTCACCTCCATCGCCGGCGGCACCACCCCGGACATCGCCGAGACCGGGACCACCTGGACCGCGGAGTTCGCCGACGCCGGCGCGCTCCTCCCGCTCGACGAGTACGTCGACGCCGAGGACGGCCTGCGTGACGACCTCGTCGAGGGCCTCGCCGTCGCCGGCACCTACGAGGACGAGCTCTACGGCATGCCGTGGTACGCCGGTGTCCGCTCCATCGTCTACCGCACCGACGTCTTCGAGGAGCTCGGTCTCGAGGCTCCGAAGACCTGGGACGACATCGTCGCCGCGGGTGAGGCCATCAAGGCCGCGAAGCCCGACATGCTGCCCTTCCCCGTCGCGGGTGACGCCGAGTTCCAGGTCTACCCCTGGGTCTGGGGCGCCGGCGGCGAGATCGCCACGAAGGACGGCGACACCTGGACCAGCGAGCTCGACAGCGCCGAGTCGCAGGCCGGCATCGAGTTCTACACGGGCCTGGCCACCGAGCACGGCTTCTCGTCGGCCGGTGCGACCACGTGGAAGGAGACCGACCTCCGGGACGCCTTCACGCAGGGCAACGTCGCGATGATGCTCTCCGGCTCCTGGACGCCGAACGCCCTCATCGAGGCCAACCCCGAGCTCGAGGGCAAGATCGGCGCGGCCGTGATCCCCGGCCAGGACGGCGGCATCGCGCCCTCCGTGCTCGGCGGCTCGCACCTGTCGGTGTTCAACACCACGAAGAACGCCGACCTCGCGTGGGAGTTCGTCAAGCTCATGACCACCGGTGAGTTCGCCGAGCAGTGGTCCGACGAGACCGGCTACTTCCCGGGCGTCCAGTCCGCGATGGAGGAGGCTCTCGCCTCGACCGACCCGCTCGTCGCTCCGTTCGCCGAGCAGATGGTCGACGGCGGCGCGTCCGTCCCGGTCACGCCGAACTTCGGCGCCGTGCAGGCGAAGAAGACCACCAACGCCATGATCCAGGCCATCCTCAGCGGGCAGAAGGACGTCGCGACCGCGACGAAGGACGCCGCCGCCGAGATGACCGAACTGCTCAACCAGTAAGGAACCATTCCTTCCATGTCGATGGTGCAAGCGCCACTGCCGGCCACGAAGGCGGAGCCCTCCTCCGCCTCCGTGGCCGGCGGCCGGAAGCGTCGGGGTCTCTCGATCGTCACGGCCCGCCCCTGGCTCCTCCTCGCCCCCGGGCTGATCATCCTCGCGGGGCTCATGCTCTGGCCGCTCGTGCAGGTGTTCCTCTACTCGCTGCAGGACTATGGTCTGCGCGAGATCAACACCGGTGAGAGCAACTGGATCGGGCTGGCCAACTACGCCGAGGCGCTCACCAATCCGACCCTGTGGACGGTGGTGCTCCCCAACACGGTCGGCTTCGCGGCCGTCGCGGTGTTCACCACCGTCGCACTCGGAACCCTCGTCGCGCTGCTGCTGGCGCGCCTGGGAACCGTGTGGCGCACCATCGTCTCCAGCTGCATCATGGTCGCGTGGGCGATGCCCGCCGTGACCGGCACGTACGTCTGGACCTTCATCTTCGATGCCGACCGCGGCATCTTCAACAGCGTCCTGCAGGACCTCGGCCTCATCGACGGCCAGGTCAACTGGTTCACCAACCAGTGGTCGTTCTACGCGATCGTGCTGCTGAACGTCGTCCACCACGGCTTCCCGTTCGTGGCCATCACCGTGCTCGCCGGGCTCCTGGGCGTCTCGAAGGAGATGCTCGAGGCGGCGGCGCTGGACGGAGCCGGCGCGTGGCGCCGCTTCTGGAAGATCATCTTCCCGACGCTGAAGCCCGTCTTCTCCGTCGTCATCATCCTGTCGACGATCTGGGACTTCAAGGTCTTCGCGCAGGTCTACCTCATGCCCGGCGGCAGTGGCGGCAACCGTCAGGTGCTCAACCTCGGCGTGTGGTCGTACGTGGAGTCGTTCGGTCAGAACCGCTACGGGTTCGGCGCCGCGCTCGCGGTGCTGCTGACCCTCGTCCTGATCGGCATCACGATCGTCTACATCCGCTCCCTCATGAAGGAGGACGAGCTGTGAACCCCCGCCCCAGGCTCCGGTCACGTATCGGACTCGGCATCGGCGTCGCCGCCGTCCTCGTCTTCACCCTGTTCCCCGTCTACTGGATGGTCTCCAGCGCGTTCGACGCCAAGGCGTCCAGCGGCGGGCAGTCGCTCCTCCCGCAGGAGTTCACGTGGGACAACTTCGCCTTCGTGCTCACGGAGGGCGGCTTCGGCACGTACCTGCGCAACTCGGCGATCGTGGCCCTCGTCACGGTGCTCGTCAGCGCCATCGTCTGCCTGCTCGCGGCGGTCGCCGTCGCGCGCTTCCGGTTCAAGTTCCGCACCACGGTGCTGATGATGATCCTCGTGGTGCAGATGGTGCCGCTCGAGGCGCTGGTCATCCCGCTGTTCCTCCAGGTGAAGAGCCTCGGTCTGCTCAACAGCATCATCGGCCTGATGGTCGTCTACGTGGCGCTGTCGCTCGCGTTCGGCATCTGGATGCTGCGCGGCTTCGTCGCGGCCGTCCCCGTCGAGCTCGAGGAGGCCGCCTACATCGACGGCGCGAGCTGGTGGCGGATGTTCCGCTCGATCCTGCTGCCGCTCGTGATGCCCGGTCTCGTCGCGACGAGCATCTTCAGCTTCATCACGGCGTGGAACGAGTTCATCTTCGCCATGACGATCCTCGGCGCGCAGACCGACCAGTACACGGTCTCGATCGGCCTCAAGTCGTTCTTCGGCCTGTACTCCAATGACTGGGGCAGCATCATGGCCGCCTCGACGATCATCACCGTGCCCGTCATGATCTTCTTCGTCATCGTGCAGCGCCGGCTCTCCGCCGGCATGGTCGCGGGGGCGGTGAAGGGATGACCGACGAGCTCGAGCGTCTCGCGAACGGCGTGCTCTGGCCCGGATTCCTCGGCACCACGGCCCCCGCCTGGCTCGTGGAGGAGCTGCGCGACGGCCTGGCCGGCGTCGTGTACTTCGGCCAGAACGTCGGCGAGGGACTGCCCGCGCTGAGCGCGCAGATCCTGGACGCGAACCCGGACGCCCTGATCGGTGTGGACGAGGAGGGCGGCAGCGTCACGCGCCTGGAGTCCGGGAGCGGCTCCACCCTGCCCGGCGCCGCGCAGCTCGGCGCGCTCGACGACGTCGTCGCGTCGGAGCGGACCGGGGCGGAGCTCGCCCGCCGCGTGCGCGCGGTCGGCGCGAACGTGGTGCTCGGTCCGGTGGCCGACGTCAACACCGATCCCCGCAACCCCGTGATCGGGGTGCGTTCGTTCGGATCCGAGGAGGCGCTGGTGACCCGCCACGTCGTCGCCACGGTCGACGGCATCCAGGACGGCGGGGTGGCCGCGTGCGTCAAGCACTTCCCCGGCCACGGCGACACCCACCTCGACTCCCACCACGCCCTGCCCGAGATCGCCCTCGACGTGGCCGAGTACGAGCGCGTGCACCTCGAGCCGTTCCGCGCCGCCGTCGAGGCGGGGGTGGACGCGATCATGACCGCGCACATCGTCGTGCCCGCGTGGGGCGCGCAGCCGGCCACCCTCAACCCGCGCGTGCTCGGCATGCTGCGCGAGTGGGGCTTCCGGGGCGTCATCATCACCGACGCGCTGGACATGGCCGCGATCCGCGAGACCGTCGGACTCGGCGGGGGCGCCGCCCTCGCGCTCGCCGCCGGTGCCGACCTGCTGTGCATCGGCAACCCGACCAACCCCGGCGAGGCCGCCCTTCCCGACCAGGACCGCCGGGACTTCCTCGCCGCCCGCGACGGGATCGTCGCCGCGCTACGCGACGGCTCGCTCTCCCGGGAGCGCGTCGAGGAGGCCGCCGCACGGGTGTCGACCCTCGCCGCCCGGTTGCGCGCGAGCGCGACCCCGGACGAGGAGGACACCGCGTTCGACGCCGCCGAGATCGTCCGTCGGTCCGTGTCGCTCGCCGGCGACGTCCCCGAGGCCGCGGAGGCCCTGGCGGTGATCGATGCCCGACGTCGCTCGACGCTCGCGGTGGACAGCGCCGCCGCGTACGTCGCGGAGGCGCTCGCGGGAGACGGCATCCGGGTGCGGCTCGACGTGGCCGCACGGACCGTGGCCGAGCAGGATGCCGTGATCGACGAGGTCGCCGCGGCGACCGGCACGACAGTCGTCCTCGTGGACCGGCCGGATACGGAGCCGGCGCAGCGCGCACTGATCGAGCGGACCGCGCTCCGGGACCCGGGTGCGGTCGTCGTGAACGTCGGCCTTCCCGCACAGGAGCCGCTGCCGCTGCCCACCGTCGAGGTCGGTGCCGCCAGCCGGCTCGGTGCACAGACCGCGCGGGACGCGCTCCTCGGCCGGTTCCGGCCGCGACAGAGGACGACCGCCGCCGGTTGAGACGGGATCAGCGCATGGACGACGACGTTCTGGCCGTGGTGCGGCGCTCCCTCCCCAAGCTCAGCGCGGCGGAGGGACGCGTCGCCGAGAGGATCCTCGGAGACCCCACCCTCGTGGTGGACCTCGCGATTAACGACCTCGCGCAGCTCTGCCAGACCTCGCTGTCGACCGTCGCGCGCTTCGCGCAGTCGCTCGGCTACAGCGGCTACCGGGAGCTGAGGGTCGCCGTCGCGCGGGCGGTCACCCTGGCCCAGGCGCAGCAGGCCCGGTTCGGACTCGACTCCACGGCGATCGACCGGGACGACGGACCGGCGGCGATCGCCGCGAAGCTCGCGGCGCAGGAGATCGACGCGATCGAGAAGACCGCTCGGGCCCTCGATGCGGACTCCCTCGACCGGGTGGCGCGGGCGGTGGTCGTCGCCCGGCACATCGACCTGTTCGGGCAGGCGGCGTCGTCGCTGACGGCGCAGGATCTCCAGCTCAAGCTCTCCCGGATCGGCTGCTCGGTGACCCACTCGGCCGATCCGCATCTCGCGATCACCGCGGCGTCGCTGCGCTCCTCTGCGGACGTGGCGATCGCCTTCTCGCACGGAGGCGAGACGGCCGAGACCGTCCGCGCCCTGGAGGTCGCCCGGGCCACGGGGGCGCTCGCGGTGGCTGTGACGAGCGCGGCGGACTCCCCGCTCGCGGCCCTCGCCGACGTCGTGCTCCTCAGCCAGGCCCAGGAGTCGCCGTTCCGGATGGCCGCCATGTCGAGCCGGATCGCGCAGCTCGCGCTCATCGATGTGCTGTTCGTGCGCATCGTGCAGCACCGGGGCGAGCACGTCGCAGTGTCGTTGCAGCGCACGCACGACGCGGTGCCGCCGCGTCACGGCCGCCACGCGGACTGATCCGCCGCCGGATCAGTCGACGTGGTCGCGCGTGCTGGCGATCGCGCGCGTCGCGATGCGGTGGGCGCGGGCCAGGCTCCCGTGCAGCGTCAGGCCGGTGAGGACGCCGGCGAGGAATCCGGCGGCGAACGCGTCGCCCGCGCCGATCGTCTCCACGACCGGTGCATCGAGAGCCTCGCTGCCCACCCGGTCCGCGCCGTCGAACGCCACGGCGCCGGCGGGGTCGGTCACGACCAGGTACCGCGGCTCGGGGAACATCGTGCGCAGCTCGTCCGGTGCGCTCGTGCCGAACACGGCCTCGGCGTCGGGGCGGGTGCAGAACAGGACGTCGGCTCGGTGGGCGAGATCGCTGAGGACGGCGCGTCCCTCGTCCTCCCGGCCCCGCCACAGCGCGGGGCGCCAGTTCAGATCGAAGCTGACGAGACGGCCGGGTCGCGGCGCCGCGACCAGGGCCTCCTGGGCGGCGCGTGCGGAGGGCGAGAGTGCCGGCGTGATGCCGGAGGTGTGCACGAGGGCCGCCGCGGCGAGCAGGTCCACAGCCACGGGCGACTCCAGTGACGCCGGCGACAGCGCCGCCGCGGCCGACCCGGCACGGTAGTAGTGCATCGTCCCCTCCACGGCGCCGTCCGCCCGCGGGGAGAGCTCCTTGACGTAGATCCCCGTCGGTGCGACCGGGTCGACCTCGACGGCCCGATCGTCCACGCCGTGCGCACGGAGCTCGGCGGTGAGGAAGCGTCCGAAGCCGTCGTCGCCGACGCGGGACACGACCGCGGTGCGGATGCCCGCGGAGGCCAGCGCGATCGCGGTGTTCCACTCGGCGCCGGCGAGGGAGCGGTGGAACGTGCGGCAGGTCTCGAGCGGTCCGGCGGTGGCGGCGACGAGGGCGACCAGGCCCTCGCCCAGGCACACGACGCGGGGAGTGGTGTCCGGCACGTTCTGGACATTACCGGATCACGGGCGGCACCGCGTCGATACCGGATCGCAACATCGGACTCTTGGCATCCGCCTGGCCGCTGGGTACCTTCGAGGAATCACCGTCTCCGCGGCGACGATGCCCGGAGACGCGCAAGGAAGCGCCCGACAGGGAAGGTCATACACCCATGCACCAGTCAGCCATGCCTCGGCGAGGAATCGCCGTCATCACCGGAGCGACCATCGCCGCTCTCGCTCTCGCCGGATGTGTCGCCAGCGAGCGCGGGGACAACGGTTCGGAGGGTTCCGGTGATGTCGACGGCACGTTCGTCTTCGCCGCCTCGTCCGATCCCGCGAGCCTCGACCCGGCGTTCGCGCAGGACGGCGAGACCTTCCGCGTCTCGCGCCAGATCTTCGAGGGTCTGGTGGGCACGGAGCCCGGCACGGCCGACCCGGCGCCGCTGCTGGCGGAGTCGTGGGAGTCGTCGGAGGACGGCATGTCCCACACCTTCGCGCTGAAGGAGGGCGTGACCTTCCAGGACGGCACCCCGTTCAACGCCGAGGCAGTCTGCGCCAACTTCGACCGCTGGTACAACTGGACCGGTCTCGCCGCCTCCGAGGCCTTCGGCTACTACTACAACAAGCTCTTCAAGGGCTACGCCTCCAACCCCGAGGATGCGGTCTACAAGTCCTGCACGCCCGACGGCGAGAACTCCGTCACGATCGAGCTGAATAAGCCGTTCGCCGGCTTCATCGCCTCGCTGTCGCTCCCGGCCTTCGGCATGCAGAGCCCCTCGGCGATGCAGGAGTTCGGCGCGGACGAGGTCGGCGGCACCGCCGAGGCGCCGCAGCTGTCCGAGTACGCCATGGGCCACCCGGTCGGCACGGGCCCCTACCAGTTCGAGGAGTGGGCGCCGGGCGAGCAGGTCACGCTCAAGGCCTACGACGACTACTGGGGCGAGGCCGGCCAGATCGACGAGATCATCTTCCGCACCATCGACGACCCGACGGCGCGTCGCCAGGCGCTCGAGTCGGGTTCCATCGACGGCTACGACCTCGTGGGCCCCGCCGACACGAAGGCGCTGGAGGAGGACGACTTCACCATGGTGTCGCGTCCCCCGTTCACGATCCTCTACCTCGCCTTCAACCAGGCGATCCCGGAGCTGCAGGACCCGAAGGTGCGTGAGGCGCTGTCCTACGCGATCGACAAGGACGCCCTGATCAGCCAGGTCCTCCCCGAGGGCACCGAGAAGGCGACGCAGTTCGTCCCGCCGGTGGTCAACGGCTACAACGACGAGGTCACGACCTACGACTACGACCCGGAGAAGGCCAAGGAGCTGCTCGCGGAGGCCGGCTACGACGAGGCGAACCCGCTGGCGCTGGACTTCAACTACCCGGTCAACGTCTCGCGTCCGTACATGCCGGACCCCGAGCAGATCTACACCGTCCTGTCGTCGCAGCTCTCCGAGGTCGGCGTGGAGACCACCCCGGTCTCCGAGGAGTGGGTCGAGTACCTCGACCGCACCACCGGCACTTCCGACCACGGCATCCACCTGCTCGGCTGGACCGGCGACTACAACGACACCGACAACTTCGTCGGCGTGTTCTTCGGCCAGAAGAGCTCCGAGTGGGGCTTCGACAACCCGGAGCTGTTCCAGGCGCTGACCGAGGCGCGCGGGGTCTCCAACCTCGACGACCAGACGGCGCTCTACGAGGACATCAACGAGATGGTCGCGGAGTTCATCCCCGGCGTCCCGCTCGCGCACCCCGCGCCGACGCTCGCCTTCGACCCGCGCGTCGAGAGCTACCCCGCCAGCCCGGTGAACGACGAGGTCTTCACGGACATCGTCCTCACGAAGTAGGCCTGACCATTTGATATGCCGAGCCCCGGTTCCGCTCTCGCGGGACCGGGGCACGGCGTACCTTCTGATCGACGGAGAACTCTGTGCTGCGCACCATCGGCAGGCGACTGCTGTTCCTCATCCCCACCCTGTTCGGGCTCAGCATCCTGCTGTTCGCCTGGGTCAGGGCCCTCCCCGGCGGCCCCGCGGTCGCCCTCCTCGGCGAGAAGGCCACCCCGGAGGCCATCGCCAGGGTCAACGAGCTCTACGGCTTCAACAAGCCCCTCATCGAGCAGTACTTCATCTGGGTCACCCGGCTGCTGCAAGGCGACTTCGGCACGTCCATCCAGACCAACCGGCCGGTCACGGAGGAGTTCCTCCGCCGATTCCCCGCGACGATCGAGCTGAGCGTCGCGGCGCTCATCTTCGCGATCGGCGTCGGCATCCCGCTCGGATACTGGGCGGCCCGTCGCCACGGCAGGTTCACCGATCACGCGTCGGTCGTGCTGAGCCTCATCGGCATCACGATCCCGGTCTTCTTCCTGGCCTTCATCCTCAAGTACGTCTTCGCCGTGCAGCTGGGGTGGCTGCCCTCGGACGGCCGGCAGGATCCCCGGATCGATGCCACCCATCCCACCGGCTTCTATGTCTGGGACGGCATCATCACGGGGGAGTTCGACGCCGCGTGGGATGCGATCCTCCATCTGATCCTTCCGGCGCTCGCGCTCGGCACCATCCCGCTCGCGATCATCGTCCGCATCACCAGGGCGAGCGTGCTGGAGGTGCAGAACGCCGACTACGTGCGCACGGGGCGGGCGAAGG
Source organism: Microbacterium sp. K36 (assembly GCF_004794355.1). NCBI lineage: Bacteria > Bacillati > Actinomycetota > Actinomycetes > Micrococcales > Microbacteriaceae > Microbacterium > Microbacterium sp. K36. The sequence goes on from NZ_SSDN01000069.1 coordinate 67,553, forward strand.
GCGTGGGGTCGGCGACGCTGCGCAGCCGGTTCATCCTCCGGAACGCCATGCTGCCGGTCATCACGACGATCGGCCTGCAGACCGGACTGCTCATCTCCGGGGCGGTGCTCACCGAGACGGTCTTCGCCTTCCCCGGTATCGGGTCGTTCCTCGCGCGGGCCATCTTCACGCGCGACTTCCCGGTGCTGCAGGGGTTCATCATCTTCATCGCGATCGCCTACGCCCTCATCAACCTGGCCGTGGACGTGTCGTACAGCTTCATCGACCCGAGAGTGAGGGTGCAGTGATGTCCTCCTCCCTCATCCGAAAGGAGGCGCTCGCATGAGCATCGCCCTCCCACCCGCACAGGGGCCGTCCGCCGAGAGCGGCGGGAGTATCGACACCGTCGCGATCGCCCAGGCCGACCTCAAGGACGGCGGCGGCGGCTTCTGGCGCGACGTCTTCCGTCGGCTCCGGCACAATCCGACGGCGTGGATCGGCGCGGTCATCGTGCTCCTCTTCCTGCTCGTCGCGGTGCTCGCGCCGGTCCTCGCTCCGTACCCCGAGACCGCGCTTCCGGGGGCGAAGGAGATCACGCCCACGCACATCCCCGGCCCGGGGGAGCTGCCGCAGTTCCCGCTCGGTCTGGACCGGTTCGGCGGCGACGTGCTGTCGAAGCTCATCTGGGGCGCGCAGGCGTCGCTGCTGATCGGCGTCGTCTCCACCGCGATGGGCCTCGTCGGCGGCATGATCCTCGGACTCCTCGCCGGCACGTTCGGCGGCTGGGTCGACACGGTCATCATGCGCGTCGTCGACATCATCCTCTCGGTGCCGAACCTCCTGCTGGCCGTGTCGATCGCCGCGATCCTCGGACAGACGCCGTACGCCGTGATGATCGCCATCGGGGCCTCCCAGGTGCCGATCTTCGCGCGCCTGCTGCGGGCGTCCATGCTCCAGCAGCGCTCCAGCGACTACGTGCTCTCGGCGCAGACCCTCGGTCTCGGCCGCGGCCGGATCACGATGTCGCACGTCCTCCCGAACGCGATCGGGCCCGTGATCGTGCAGGGCACCCTGACCCTCGCGACCGCCGTGATCGATGCGGCGGCGCTGTCGTTCCTCGGCCTCGGCGGCGGCGGCCCCGCGACGGCCGAGTGGGGCCGCATGCTCACGTACGCGCAGGCGGAGCTGGCGATCGCCCCGTGGCTGGCGTTCCTCCCCGGCATCTGCATCGCCGTCACCGCGCTCGGCTTCACCCTGCTCGGTGAGGCGCTGCGCGAGGCCATGGACCCGAGGACGAGGGCACGATGAACATCCGCGACGAGGGCGCCGTGCGCGCCGCGAAGGAGAACGGCATGGCGGACGAGCCCCTGCTGTCGGTCGAGGGCCTGGCGGTGGACTTCGCCACCATGGACGGCGTCGTGCACGCCGTCGAGGGCGTCGACCTCGAGATCCGTCCGGGGGAGACCGTGGCGATCGTCGGCGAGTCCGGTTCCGGCAAGTCGACCACCGCGATGGCGATCATCGGGCTGCTCGCGGGCGGAGGGAAGGTGGCCGCCGGCAGCATCAAGCTCGACGGGCGGGACATCTCCCGCGCCTCCGAGAGCGAGCTGCGATCGATCCGCGGACGGGACATCGGGCTCGTGCCGCAGGACCCCATGTCCAACCTCAACCCGGTCGCGAAGATCGGCACCCAGGTCGCCGAGACGCTGCTCGCCCACGGGCTCGCCACCCGGCAGAACGTGCAGGCCAAGGTCGTCGAGGCGCTGACCGCCGCCGGTCTTCCGGATCCCGAGCGTCGGGCCAAGCAGTACCCGCACGAGTTCTCCGGCGGCATGCGGCAGCGAGCGCTCATCGCCATCGGGCTGGCGTGCAAGCCGCGGCTGCTCATCGCCGATGAGCCCACCAGCGCCCTGGACGTGACGGTGCAGCAGACCATCCTCGACCAGATCGGGGAGATGACGAGGGAGCTGGGCACGGCCGTGCTCCTCATCACGCACGACCTCGGGCTCGCCGCCGAGCGGGCCGAGCGGGTGATCGTGATGCACCGCGGCAAGGTCGTGGAGCAGGGCCCCGCGCGGCGGATCCTCGAGGACCCGCAGCATCCGTACACCCAGTCGCTCGTGAAGGCGGCGCCGTCGGTGGCGGTGGCGCGGCTGCGCCCCGAGGCCTTCGTGCGGGACGCGTCGACAGGCTCGGCGGGCGCTTCGACAGGCTCAGCGACCCACAGCGAGTCCGGGTCCCTGAGCTCGTCGGAGTCCGGGTCCCTGAGCTCGTCGGCCCCTGGGTCCCTGAGCTCGTCGAAGGGCAACATCGTCGAGATCGAGAACCTCACGAAGGTGTACCCCGTGCGTGGCAAGCACGAGGACTTCGTCGCCGTCGACGACGTCTCGCTCGCGATCCCGCGCGGGGAGACCGTCGCCATCGTGGGGGAGTCCGGATCGGGCAAGACCACGACCGCGCGCATGCTGCTCAAGGTGATCGAGCCCACGAGCGGCCTCATCCGCTACGAGGGCAAGGACATCTCGACGCTGAGCCGCGCGGAGACGAAGGACTTCCGTCAGCGGGTGCAGCCGATCTTCCAGGATCCGTACTCCAGCCTGAACCCCATGTTCACGATCGAGCGTCTGATCGCGGAGCCGCTGGAGTTCTACAAGCGGGGGAGCGGGGCGGACCGGCGCAAGCGCGTGCGGCAGCTCCTGGACGATGTGGCGCTGCCGCAGTCCATGCTGCGTCGCTACCCGTCCGAGCTCTCGGGCGGTCAGCGGCAGCGTGTCGCGATCGCGCGGGCGCTGGCCCTGTCGCCGGACCTCATCGTGTGCGACGAGCCCGTGTCGGCGCTCGACGTGCTCGTGCAGGACCAGATCCTGCGGCTGCTGGGCGACCTGCAGCGCGAGTACGGGCTGAGCTACCTGTTCATCTCGCACGACCTCGCGGTGGTGCGGCTCATCAGCGACTACGTGTGCGTGATGAAGGACGGGAAGCTCGTGGAGGCCGCGTCGTCGGAGGAGATCTTCACGAACCCCCGTGACCCCTACACGCGCCGCCTCCTCTCCTCGATCCCCGGCAACGAGCTCAACATCGCCTCCTGACCGTCCCTGACCCGAGACCCCGGTTTCGCGTCGAAACCCCGCCCTGCCTCCTCGGCGAGGGCGGGGTTTCGGCGCGGAAGCGGGGTCTCGGCGGTCCCATTACCGCAGCATCGAAGATTGGTCAAGGATTGCGCTTGCCATGTCGCGAGATCGCGTCTATAGTTGGTAGTTGCGCTCGCTTCTCCCTGCCCTCATATGGTGGTCGGCATCTCGTGAGCTTCTGAGCGCACTCCACCTGACGACAAAGGAATCGAGAAGCCCTGCGGGGCTCACGGAGGTTATTCCCTTGGCTGCTGCTCCCAACGCATCCACATCCACCACCACCAAGAACGGACGCGGAGCTTCCCGTCTCTCGTTCGCCAAGATCTCCGACACGCTGACGGTCCCGGACCTTCTCGCCCTGCAGACCGAGTCCTTCGGTTGGCTGGTCGGCAACGACGCCTGGAAGGCGCGCGTGGCCGAGGCCAAGGCCGCCGGTCGCACCGACGTGAACGAGAACAGCGGTCTGGGCGAGATCTTCGAGGAGATCTCCCCGATCGAGGACCTCGGCGAGACGATGCAGCTGTCGTTCACGAACCCGTACCTCGAGCCCGAGAAGTACTCCATCGAGGAGTGCAAGGAGCGTGGCAAGACGTACGCGGCCCCGCTCTACGTCGAGGCCGAGTTCATGAACCACCTCACGGGTGAGATCAAGACCCAGACGGTCTTCATGGGCGACTTCCCGCTGCAGACCGACAAGGGCACGTTCATCATCAACGGCTCCGAGCGCGTCGTCGTCTCGCAGCTCGTGCGCTCGCCGGGTGTCTACTTCGACAAGACCCCCGACAAGACGAGTGACAAGGACATCGTCTCGGCGCGCGTCATCCCGAGCCGTGGTGCCTGGCTCGAGTTCGAGATCGACAAGCGCGACCAGGTCGGCGTCCGCGTCGACCGCAAGCGCAAGCAGTCGGTCACGGTCTTCCTCAAGGCGCTGGGCATGACCAGCGAGGAGATCCTCGCGGAGTTCGCCGGCTACACCTCCATCGAGGAGACGCTCGCGAAGGACACGATCGTCACCAAGGAAGACGCGCTGCGCGACATCTACCGCAAGCTGCGTCCGGGCGAGCAGGTGGCCGCCGAGGCCGCCCGCGCGCTGCTCGACAACTTCTACTTCAACCCGAAGCGCTACGACCTCGCCAAGGTCGGCCGGTACAAGATCAACCACAAGCTGGGTCTCGACACCCCGCTGACGGAGTCGGTGCTGACGGTGCAGGACATCGTCGCCACGATCAAGTACCTCGTGCGTCTGCACGCGGGCACCGAGGAGACCTTCGAGGGCATCCGCGGCGGCAAGAAGACCGAGATCCGTCTCGCGACCGACGACATCGACAACTTCGGCAACCGTCGCATCCGCGCGGTCGGCGAGCTGATCCAGAACCAGGTCCGCACGGGTCTGTCCCGCATGGAGCGCGTCGTCCGCGAGCGCATGACCACGCAGGACATCGAGGCCATCACGCCGCAGACCCTGATCAACGTGCGCCCCGTCGTCGCCGCGATCAAGGAGTTCTTCGGAACCTCGCAGCTGTCGCAGTTCATGGACCAGAACAACCCGCTCGCGGGTCTGACCAACAAGCGTCGTCTGTCGGCCCTGGGCCCCGGTGGTCTGAGCCGTGACCGTGCCGGCGTCGAGGTCCGTGACGTCCACCCCTCGCACTACGGCCGCATGTGCCCGATCGAGACCCCGGAAGGCCCGAACATCGGTCTGATCGGTGCGCTCGCGACCTTCGCGCGCATCAACTCGTTCGGCTTCATCGAGACCCCGTACCGCAAGGTCGTCGACGGTGTCGTGACCGACCAGATCGACTACCTGACCGCCTCCGAGGAGGTCGACTACAACATCGCGCAGGCCAACGCGCCGCTCGATGCGAAGGGTCGCTTCCGCGAGAGCCACGTGCTCGCGCGCCCCAAGGGCGGCAGCGGTGAGGTCGACCTCTTCCTCCCGGAGGAGATCGGCTACATCGACGTCTCGCCGCGCCAGATGGTGTCGGTCGCCACCTCGCTCGTGCCCTTCCTCGAGCACGACGACGCGCAGCGCGCGCTCATGGGCGCCAACATGCAGCGTCAGGCCGTGCCGCTGCTGCGCAGCGACTCGCCGCTCGTCGGAACCGGTATGGAGGGCTACACCGCCATCGACGCCGGTGACGTGATCACCGCCGAGAAGGCCGGCGTCGTCTCCGAGGTTTCCGCGGACCGCGTCGTGGTCATGCTCGACGAGGGCGGGACGCAGGAGTACCACCTGCGCAAGTTCGACCGCTCGAACCAGGGCACCTCCTACAACCAGAAGGTCGTCGTCAACGCCGGTGAGCGCGTCGAGGTCGGAGAGGTCATCGCCGATGGCCCCGCCACCGAGAACGGTGAGCTGGCCCTCGGGAAGAACCTCCTCGTCGCGTTCATGACGTGGGAGGGCTACAACTTCGAGGACGCCATCATCCTGAGCCAGGACCTGGTGAAGGACGACACCCTCTCCTCGATCCACATCGAGGAGTACGAGGTCGACGCCCGCGACACCAAGCTCGGCAAGGAGGAGATCACCCGTGACCTCCCCAACGTCAGCCCGGAGCTCCTGAAGGACCTCGACGAGCGCGGCATCATCCGCATCGGCGCCGAGGTCCGCCCCGGCGACATCCTCGTCGGCAAGGTCACGCCGAAGGGCGAGACCGAGCTGTCGGCCGAGGAGCGCCTGCTCCGCGCGATCTTCAACGAGAAGAGCCGCGAGGTCCGCGACACGTCCCTGAAGGTGCCACACGGCGAGCAGGGCACGATCATCGCGGTCAAGGAGTTCAACGCCGAGGACGGCGACGACGAGCTCGGCTCGGGCGTGAACCGCCGCGTCGTGGTCTACATCGCCCAGAAGCGCAAGATCACCGAGGGTGACAAGCTCGCCGGCCGCCACGGCAACAAGGGTGTCATCGCGAAGATCCTCCCCATCGAGGACATGCCGTTCCTCTCGGACGGCACGCCGGTCGACATCGTGCTGAACCCGCTCGGCATCCCTGGACGAATGAACTTCGGTCAGGTGCTGGAGACCCACCTCGGGTGGATCGCCAAGCAGGGCTGGAAGGTCGAGGGCACTCCGGAGTGGGCTGGGAAGCTCCCGCAGGAGGCGTTCGAGGCCGCTCCCGGCACGAAGGTCGCGACCCCGGTGTTCGACGGTGCGAGTGAGGAGGAGATCTCCGGTCTCCTCGACTCGACGCTCCCGACGCGCGACGGCGTCCGTCTGATCGACTCGAGCGGGAAGACGCAGCTGTTCGACGGCCGCTCCGGTGAGCCGTTCCCGGCGCCGATCTCCGTGGGCTACATGTACATCCTGAAGCTCCACCACCTGGTCGACGACAAGATCCACGCCCGCTCCACCGGTCCGTACTCGATGATCACCCAGCAGCCGCTCGGTGGTAAGGCGCAGTTCGGTGGACAGCGCTTCGGTGAGATGGAGGTGTGGGCCCTCGAGGCCTACGGTGCGGCGTACGCCCTCCAGGAGCTCCTCACGATCAAGTCCGACGACATCCTCGGCCGCGTCAAGGTGTACGAGGCGATCGTCAAGGGCGAGAACATCCAGGAGCCGGGCATCCCGGAGTCGTTCAAGGTGCTCATGAAGGAGATGCAGTCGCTCTGCCTGAACGTCGAGGTCCTCTCGGCCGACGGCACGCTGGTCAACCTCCGCGACACCGACGACGAGGCGTTCCGCGCCGCAGAGGAACTCGGTATCAACATCTCCAGCCGCTTCGAGGCCGCCTCGATCGACGAGATCTAATCCTTCGACAGGCTCAGGACCCATCTCTGGGTGGCTGAGCCTGTCGAAGCCCAGACTTCTCAAAAAGAATTTCCGACACAGGAGAACTAGTGCTCGAGTCCACAACCTTCGATGAGCTTCGCATCGGCCTGGCGACCGCAGACCACATCCGCGCGTGGTCCTATGGCGAGGTCAAGAAGCCCGAAACCATCAACTACCGCACCCTCAAGCCGGAGAAGGACGGTCTCTTCGGAGAGCAGATCTTCGGCCCGTCCCGCGACTGGGAGTGCGCCTGCGGCAAGTACAAGCGTGTCCGCTTCAAGGGCATCGTCTGCGAGCGCTGCGGCGTGGAGGTCACCAAGAGCTCCGTCCGTCGCGAGCGCATGGGTCACATCGAGCTCGCCGCTCCCGTCACCCACATCTGGTACTTCAAGGGCGTGCCCTCGCGCCTCGGCTACCTGCTGGACATGGCGCCGAAGGACCTCGAGAAGGTCATCTACTTCGCCGCGTACATGGTCATCTCGGTCGACGAGGACGCTCGCCACCGCGACCTGGGCACCCAGGAGAACAACATCCGTCTCGAGCTGAAGACGCTCGGCGACCGCCGCGACTCCAAGATCGCGGAGCGCCTGGCGAAGCTGGAGGAGGAGCTCGCGGCCCTCGAGGCCGAGGGTGCCAAGGCCGACGCCAAGAAGAAGGTCAAGGACGCCGCCGAGAAGGAGATGTCGCTCATCCGCAAGGGTGCCGACGAGGCGATCCTGAAGCTGGAGCGCGTGTGGGAGGACTTCCGCACGCTCGAGGTCGGTGCCCTGCGCCCGGAGGACGACGTCTTCCACGAGCTGCAGGACCGCTTCGGCCAGTACTTCGAGGCCTACATGGGTGCCGAGGCGATCCAGCGTCGCCTGGCCGCGTTCGACCTGGCCGCCGAGGCCGAGAGCCTGCACCTGCAGATCTCGGAGGGCAAGGGCCAGCGCAAGATCCGTGCGATCAAGCGCCTCAAGGTCGTCAACTCGTTCCTCGAGACCGGCATGAGCCCGGCCGCGATGGTGCTCGACGTCGTCCCGGTGATCCCGCCGGAGCTGCGTCCGATGGTCCAGCTCGACGGTGGCCGCTTCGCGACCTCCGACCTGAACGACCTGTACCGCCGCGTGATCAACCGCAACAACCGTCTCCGTCGCCTGATCGACCTCGGTGCCCCCGAGATCATCGTCAACAACGAGAAGCGGATGCTGCAGGAGGCCGTCGACGCTCTGTTCGACAACGGCCGCCGCGGTCGCCCCGTCACGGGTACCGGCAACCGTGCCCTGAAGTCCCTGAGCGACATGCTCAAGGGAAAGCAGGGTCGCTTCCGCCAGAACCTGCTCGGCAAGCGCGTCGACTACTCGGGCCGTTCGGTCATCGTCGTCGGCCCGCAGCTCAAGCTGCACCAGTGCGGTCTGCCCAAGCAGATGGCGCTCGAGCTCTTCAAGCCGTTCGTCATCAAGCGTCTGATCGACCTCGGTCACTCGCAGAACATCAAGGCCGCGAAGCGTGCCGTCGAGCGCACCCGTCCCGAGGTCTGGGACGTGCTCGAGGAGATCATCCGCGAGCGTCCGGTGCTGCTGAACCGTGCACCCACCCTGCACCGTCTCGGCATCCAGGCGTTCGAGCCGCAGCTCGTCGAGGGCAAGGCCATCCAGCTGCACCCGCTCGTCTGCGCGGCGTTCAACGCCGACTTCGACGGTGACCAGATGGCTGTCCACCTGCCGCTGTCGGTCGAGGCTCAGGCCGAGGCCCGCGTGCTCATGCTCGCGTCGAACAACATCCTGAAGCCGTCGGACGGCCGTCCGGTGACCCTGCCCTCGCAGGACATGATCATCGGTCTGCATCACCTCACGACGGTCAAGGCCGGCGCCAAGGGCGAGGGCCGTGCGTTCGGCTCCGTCGGCGAGGCGCAGCTCGCGTACGACGAGGGCACGCTCGACCTGCAGGCGAAGGTCCGCATCCGCATCCCGGGTCTGGCCTTCCTCGAGGGCGAGGCTCCCGAGGGCTACGAGAAGCACGGCCTGGTCGACGCTTCGCTGGGTCAGGCGATCTTCAACGACGCGCTGCCGAAGGGCTACCCGTTCGTCCGCGAGCAGGCCGACAAGGGCAAGCTGTCGCAGATCGTCAACAAGCTGGCCGAGGAGTACCCCAAGGTCGAGACGGCCGCCACGCTGGACCGCATCAAGGATGCCGGTTTCTACTGGGCGACCCGTTCGGGTGTGACCGTCGCGCTGAGCGACATCCTCACCCCGCCGAACAAGGCGGAGATCGTCGCGGGCTACGAGAAGCAGGCCGCGAAGGTCCAGTCCCAGTACGAGAAGGGCCTCACGACCGACGCCGAGCGTCGTCAGGAGCTCATCAAGATCTGGACCGAGGCGACCGACGAGGTGCAGGCCGCGATGAAGGCGCACTTCCCGGAGGACAACACCATCAACCGCATGGTGTCCTCCGGCGCCCGTGGTAACTGGCTGCAGATCCGGAACATCGCCGGTATGCGTGGTCTGGTGAACAACCCCAAGGGTGAGATCATCCCGCGTCCGATCATCTCCTCGTACCGCGAGGGTCTGTCGGTGGCGGAGTACTTCATCGCGACGCACGGTACCCGTAAGGGTCTGGCCGACACCGCTCTGCGTACCGCCGACTCGGGTTACCTGACCCGTCGTCTGGTGGACGTCTCGCAGGACGTCATCATCCGCGAAGAGGACTGCGGCACGTCGAAGGGCCTCGAGCTCCCGATCGCCGCTCCGAACTCGCAGGGTGAGCTGGTGCGCGACGCGAACGTCGAGAACTCGGTGTTCGCCCGCACGCTGGCCTCCGACGTGGTCAACGCCTCGGGCGAGGTCCTGGCCGCGGCCGGCGACGACGTGGGCGACGTGCTCATCGACAAGCTGGTCGCCGCGGGCGTCGAGACCATCAAGGTCCGCTCGGTCCTGACCTGCGACTCCGCCGTCGGTGTGTGCGCGCAGTGCTACGGCCGTTCGCTCGCGACCGGCAAGACCGTCGACATCGGCGAGGCCGTCGGCATCATCGCGGCCCAGTCGATCGGTGAGCCCGGTACCCAGCTGACGATGCGTACCTTCCACACCGGTGGTTCGGCGTCGGCGGATGACATCACGCAGGGTCTGCCCCGCGTGCAGGAGCTGTTCGAGGCGCGTACCCCCAAGGGCGCATCGCCGATCGCGGAGGCCGACGGCCGCATCACGATCGACGAGACCGAGAAGGCCAAGAAGGTCATCCTCACGCCCGACAACGGCGACGAGCCCGTCGTCTACCCGGTGCTGAAGCGTGCCACCCTCCTCGTCGAGGACGGCCAGCACGTCTCGGTCGGTCAGCCCCTGCAGGTCGGCACGCTCGACCCCAAGGAGGTCATGCGCGTCATGGGTGCCCGCGAGGTGCAGAAGTACCTCGTCGGCGGTGTCCAGGGCGTCTACCGCTCGCAGGGTGTGCCGATCCACGACAAGCACATCGAGGTCATCGTCCGCCAGATGCTCCGCAAGGTCACCGTCGTCGACCACGCCGACACGACCCTGCTGCCGGGTGAGATGGTCGATCTGAAGCGCTACCAGCAGATCAACCGCGAGGCCGTGGCCGAGGGCAAGCGCCCCGCGTCCGGTCGCCCGGAGCTGATGGGTATCACGAAGGCGTCGCTCGCGACCGAGTCGTGGCTGTCCGCTGCGTCCTTCCAGGAGACGACCCGCGTGCTCACGCAGGCCGCCATGGAGGGCAAGCGCGACCCGCTGGTCGGTCTCAAGGAGAACGTCATCATCGGAAAGCTCATCCCCGCCGGAACCGGTCTCTCGAAGTACCGCGACGTCACGGTCGAGGCCACCGAGGAAGCCAAGAGCGAGCGCTACCCGAACCGGATCTTCGCATCCGACGGCGCGTACGCGGACGGCGACTTCGGCTACGTCGACTTCGACGCGTTCTCGACGGACGACATCACCCCCGGTACCTACAACTGAGGTGTGAGTGAGTGAGCGAAGGCCCCGGGGTTCTCCCCGGGGCCTTCGTCGTCCCTCGGCGCGGTCGGGGTGTGCACAGCTTCGGAGATCCGGCGCGGCACGCCGCCGGTGGGCCTCATCCATCGGGGTGTCGGGTGTCATCTCCGAAGCTATGACCGGGGCGGGCGCGGTAGGGTCGGCGAGTGACCACTGAGACTTCCCCCGGCGGCGCGGCCGTCGTCATCGGAGACGCCCTGATCGACGAGATCCGGGATGACAGCGGCGTCCGTGAGTTCGTCGGCGGGGCAGCGCTGAACGTGGCGGTCGGGCTGCGCCGGCTCGGCATCCCCACGACCCTCATCGCGATGGTGGGAGAGGACGTCGCAGGGGCGCACATCCGCGAGTACCTGGCCGATCACGGCGTGCGGCTGATCGCGAGCGCGGCGCCCCACGGGTCGTCGCGGGCGGTCGTGACCCGGGCCGCGAACGGCGAGCCGAGCTACGCCTTCAATCGCGCGGCCCAGGAGCGGACCGTCCGGTACTCGGACGAGGCGCGGGCTGCCATCGCCGGTGCGGACATCGTCGCGGTGAGCTGCTTCCCCTTCGATGTCCCGGCCGAAGTCGACGCCCTCGCCGCCGCGGTGGAGGGCGCACGGCTGGCGATCGACCCGAACCCGCGCACCGGAATGCTGTCGGACCGCGAGGAGTTCGTCCGCGGCTTCGAGCGGCTGGCCGCGCGGGCGGACCTGGTGAAGGTCGGCGCCGACGATGCCGCCGTGCTCTACGACGGCGACCTCGACGCCCTGCGGGCGCGGCTCCGGAGCCTTGGCGTGACGGCGGTGCTCGCGACGGCCGGAGCGGACGGCGCCGTGCTCGAGTCGGACGCCGGATCGGCTTCGGCCCCCATCTCGGCGCTGCCGGGTCGCGTGGTCGATACCGTGGGAGCGGGAGACGCGACTCTGGCCGCCGTCGCCGCCGGACTGGTGGACGGTGCCCCGAAGGCGGCCGAGGGATGGTCGGCCCTGCTCACGCGCGCGATGGACGTGGCCGCTGCGACCTGCCGCGCCGAGGGCGGGCTGCTGCGCACACCGGAGTCGCTGGCCGCCGCTGACCGCGGCGTGTACGGAAGCTGACGCCTCGATTTCTCACGCCCGCATCCGGCAGGTATGATTGTTCTTCGTGCCCCCGGTTGGCTGTTCAAGTCGGACGGGTGCGCTCTGGCGAGTTACCCAAGTGGCCAAAGGGATCTGACTGTAAATCAGCCGTCTTCGACTTCGGGGGTTCGAATCCCTCACTCGCCACCACGGAAGCCCCCGCTCGCGGGGGCTTCTCCCGTTCCCGGCCTCACCTCCGCGTCGAGTTCCTAGACTGGTGCGATGCGACCTCTCACCGAAGCCGACGTCCGGGCCTCGTTCGTGAACGCGGACACCGACGAGCTGCGCGTCATGGAGATGCCGCACGACTTCCTCCTCGTGGACTGGGACTACCTCGACTTCTTCGCCTGGCGTGACCCGAGTGCCGGCAAGCGCGGCTACGTCCTCATGCCGCACGAGGGGCGGGTGGTCGGCGTGGTGCTGCGGGCGTCGGAACCAGGGCGCGGGCGCTCCGGCATGTGCAACATCTGCCACACGATGCAGCCGGGCAACCAGGTGGCGCTGTTCGCCGCCCGGCGCACGGGAGCGGCGGGGGAGCGCGGCGACTCGGTCGGCACCTACATCTGCGCCGATCTGTCCTGCCACGAGAACGTGCGCCTGGCGCATCCGCTCGCACCGAACGAGATCCGGGCGGCGGGGCAGGTCGACTTCCGGCTCGACGGCACCCGGCGACGGATGGAACGGTTCGTGGCGCGCGTCTGGGACGGCTCCTGAGCGCGACTAGCCTGGAGCCATCCGCCTGTGCTCGAAGGAGAAGCCATGAGTGATGCCATCCTGTTCGCCGTCGACGAGGGGATGGCGCGGTTGACGCTCAACCGTCCGACCCGCCTCAACGCCTTCAACGCCGACCTGGCGTACGCCTGGCGGGATGCGACCGTCGAGGCGACGTCGCGCGACGACGTGCAGGCCATCCTCATCGACGCGGCGGGACCGGCGTTCTGCGCGGGCGGCGACGTGATCGACATGGCGACGACCATGGGGTCGTCCGGGGCGGAGATCGCCGCGCTGGCGGAGGTCATCAACACCGGGATCCGCGCGCTCACGGAGTCGAGCGTGCCCGTGGTCGCCGCGGCGCACGGGACGACGGCCGGCGGCGGACTCGGCATCCTGCTCGCCACGGACTACGCGGTGGTGGGCTCGCGGTCGCAGCTCGGGAGCCTGTACGCGAACATCGGCCTCACGCCCGACCTCTCCGTATCGGCCCAGCTCGCGCGGGCCGTGGGCCAGCGCCGTGCCCTCCAGCTCGTGCTGCAGGACCGGCTGCTCACGGCCGCGGAGGCCCTCGACTGGGGGCTGGTGGCCGAGGTCGTGGAGGGCGAGGATGGCAGGACGGAAGCCGACCGGGTCCGTGCGCGGGCCGAGGAGATCGCGCGGTTCTGGCTCGCCGGCGCCGCCGACGCGTACGGGCAGGCCAAGCGGCTGGTGCGGTCGCAGCCGGAGCGCACCTTCGCCGAGCAGCTGAGCGAGGAGGCGCGGTCCATCGGCGCCGCTCTGGAGACCCCGGACGCACAGGCGCGGGTCGCGGCCTTCGCGGCGGCCTCCGCGAAGAAGGCCGGTTGACCCTTCCTCCCCAGAGCGCGGTCGGTCCCTGATTTCCTTCCCGCTCGAGGGAAGCCGGAACAAGCGACCCCGCGCGTGGCAGGATGAAGGCATCGCCGCTCGACGAGAGGATCCCCATGTCCCATCCGGACACCGCCCGGCTGCAGCCGCAGGGCGACAAGAAGAACATGTCGCTGCTCATCAGGGGCTCGCTGTGGGTCGCGATCGGCGCCCTCATCGCCGCGGCTCTGGTCTGCGTCGTGTGGGTCCTGGTCGGTGATCAGAACGGCCTCATCGGTCGCGCCTTCCTCACGATCCTCCTGCTCGCCGCCTTCGCCGGGATCGCCATCCTCGAGGCGGGCCTCGCGCCGAACCGGCCGGACTGGCTCCAGCTCGCGAGCATGGTCACCTGGGTCATCGCGCTCCTCGTCGGCCTCGTGAAGATCTGGCTCCCGGAAGACGGGCTCTACTTCGGCGCCGAGCGCTTCTTCCAGCTGCTGCTCGTGATCGGGATCCTGCAGCTCGCACTGCTCCATGTGCGGCTGTTCACCCGTGCGGCGCAGCGCCATGTCACGACCTTCACGAAGGTGATCCACATCGTGACGATCGTCTTCCTCGGCGCCCTCGTCGCCCTGCTGGTGTTCTTCCTCGCGTTCCCGAACACCTTCGACTACACCGAGCTGTACTGGCGCATCGTCGTCGCTCTCACGATCCTCGTCGCCGTCGGCACCACGCTCATCCCGCTGCTGAACGCCCTGTTCGCGCCGAAGAAGGCTCCTGTCGCCCGGCCTGTCGTCTCCGCGCCTTCTTGGCCGACCTACGCCGACGGGATCACGCCGCTCCCTGTCCTCCCGGACGGGAGCCCGGACTGGAACGCCTATTACACGGGGTACCCCTCGGCGGCTCCACAGGCGCTCGGCCAGGCGCCCGCCGCGGCGTTCCCTGTGGCGACGCCGCCCCTCGCACCGACGGCTCCGGCCCTCCCTGACTTCGCGGCACCTCCCGCTCCGGGACCCGTGCCGCCCGTGCCCGACCAGC
>NZ_SSDN01000070.1:0-2487 GCF_004794355.1 Microbacterium sp. K36
CATCGATCGGGACGCCGTCCTGGTCCACCTCGATGACCGGCATGGCACCGGTCACCGGAGCGGTCCCGCCTTCTCCGCCAGCTCGGCATTCTCCGCCGAGACGACGGTGTTGATCGCCGTCTCGCTCGCTCTCACCGGTTGCAGCGCGATCAACAGCATCCTCGGCGGGACTCAGCTGGAGCTCCCCGTGACGCTTCCCATCACGATCGGCGGGAACGCGATCTCCGTCGTCGGCGAAAGCACGGTGACCGATCCCGGCACGAACCCCGGAACGGACCCGGGCACGGATCCGGGCACTGATCCCGGAACGGACCCGGGCACCGACCCCGGCACCGACCCCGGCACGGACCCCGGCACCAACCCCGACACCGACCCCGGAGTGAACCCGGGAACGACGCCGAGCACCGGAGCCGGCATGACCAGCATGCCCTGGGCTGCGGGTGCCGCCGCGACGGGTGAGGCCACCGGCCTCGCGATGACCGGTGGCGCCTCGGCCGCGTGGCTGTGGGCCCTCGCCGCTCTCCTGCTGCTGGGAGGTGCGGGCCTGCTGCGCCGTCGCACGGCGTAGGCGCTGAGCCCCGGCGGCGGCGATGTCCTCGGGGGAGGAGACTCGCCCCCGCCGGTGCGCGGCAGCGTCCGCACGTGCGGTGCAGCCCTCGCTGCGCTTCCTCTGCCGAGCGTGACCGCCGCGCAAACGGCGGATGCCCCGTGGTCCCCCCACCGCGGGGCATCCGTGCGCCCGTTCTGCGGACGCACGGGACGCGATGCGGGGGCTTAGCCGAGCTCCTGGAGATCTGCCGTCATGTCGCCGCCTGCGTCTCCGGTGTTGACCGTGCCCTTCGGCTCGAAGAGGATCGCCTCCACCTCTTCCTCGGCTTTCGGGCAGTGCTCGACGCCCCGGGGCACCACGAACACGTCGTTCGGGTTCAGGACGACGTCGCGGTCGCGGAGCTGGATCGTCAGGCGTCCGCTCACCACGAAGAACAGCTCGTCGGTCTCGGGATGCGTGTGCCAGACGAACTCCCCCTGCAGCTTCACGACCTTGACGTCGTAGTCGTTGACGCTCGTCAGCCGGTGCGGCTGCCAATGCTCGTGGATGGTGGACAGGGCCTCGTGCACATTGCGAACGTCGTCCGTCATGGCCAGCAGCCTATCCTCACGGCGGGGCGATCAACCCGTCGGCGTCGATGACGGCGACACTGCCCGGGAAGTCCCGCCGGCCGCGCTCGTCCATCAGGGCACCGGCCCGACCGGTCGGATCGGGCTCCGGGGCGCCGCCGTCGGCCCCCAAGCGGATCGAGCGGACCTGTCCGCCGAGAAACGTTCCGTCGGCACGGAGACGGACCGACAGGTAGGCGCCGAAGCGGGTCTCCTCCTCGGCCCCGAAGACGCCCCCTCCCGCGAAGTTGCCCAGGCTGTAGGCGATGAGGCGGCCGCGGTAGAACTCCGCACCCCGGACGACGTGCGGGCCGTGCCCGACCACCAGATCGGCCCCGGCGTCGACGGCCGCGTGCGCGAACGCCTGCGGATCGCCCCGGTTCTCCCCGAAGCTGAGCTCGGTCCCCCCGGTGACCGCGTCGGCCTCCGGTCCCTCGGCGCCCATGTGCGCGTGGACGACGACGAGGTCGGCCTGCTCCGCCGCCGTACGCACGACCTGACCGACGTGGCGGAGGTCGGTGACCCGGTTGAATCCCCCATACGGCGCGAAGCCGACCAGGGCCACGGTGGTCTCCCCGACCCTCGTCACGACGACCTCGTTCCGGTCCCCGACGGCGTCCATGCCCTCCGCGCGCAGAACGGCCCTCGTCTCGTCGACGCCCTCCCGGCCGAAGTCGTGACTGTGGTTGTTCGCCTGATTGAGCACGTCGAAGCCGCGCAGCGCCGCAGCGGCATCCGGCTCGCTGCGGAACGCGAGGCAGTGGTCGCTCCCGCCGCACTTGTCGACGCCGGTGTCCGCCGCGATCACCTGCTCCAGATTGCCGGTGACGAGGTCCTCGGTGGACCAGGGGCGTACCTCGTCGAAGGTCGATCGCCCGCGATCCGCCGGGATTCCGCGCGACGCGTCGTACAGCAGGATGTCGCCCACGGCGCCGATGCTGACTTCTCCCTCGCTGGTGGCGGCGCGGTCGATGATCGCGGAAGGCCGAGCGGGGATCGCCGCTGCCGCGGTGACGGCGAGGCCGACCCCCAGCAGTGCCAGCACCGCGACCGGGGTCCGCCAGGGGACTCTGCGTGGCGCGCCGTCGACCGCGGCCCGCCGACGAGGCAGATCCCACAGCCAGGCGAGTCCGTCGCGAGCGGTGAGCCGATCGAGGCCGATGCACGCGGCGACGAGACCCGCCGTGAGCACGATCGGGAGCAGGAGGGCCGCGATCAGCTGCACCGCCTGCCCCGCGTCGGACAGCACTCCCACGAGCGCGGCGTCGGCGAGCGCGAGCAGCGGCATGTGCAGGAGGTAGATCGGCAGGGTGCGGACGCCGAGCGCCG
>NZ_SSDN01000071.1:0-8696 GCF_004794355.1 Microbacterium sp. K36
GCCGGCGGGGCGGGGTCGTCCACGACCCGCCTCATCCTCGCCGGCACCGCGCTCGCGCTCGCCTTCCAGGCCGCGACCTCGACGCTGCTCATCCTGTTCGACGAGGAGACCAAGGGACTGCTCGCCTGGGGGAGCGGGAGCCTGTCGCAGCTCGGACTCACCGCGTTCCTCCAGGCGGCGCCGGTCGTCGTGGTCGTCACGGTGCTCGCGCTCCTGCTCGCGCGGCGCCTCGACATCCTCACCCTGGGGGACGACACCGCCTCGTCGCTCGGCGTGCCGATCCGGTCGACGAGGACCATCGGGATCCTCCTCGCGGTCACCCTCACGGCGGTCGCGGTGACGCTCGCCGGGCCGATGGGATTCGTGGGGCTGTGTGCGCCGGTGCTCGCGCGGCTGCTGACGCGGGTGGTGCCGAGCCTGAACCGCCACGTGCTGCTGATCCCCGCGTCGGGGCTCCTCGGCGCCCTCGTCGTCATCCTGTCCGACTCCCTCCTGCGTGCGCTCATCGGCGCGGAGGCCGCGATCCTCATCCCGACCGGCGTCGCGACGACGCTGCTCGGTGCGATCGTGCTCGTGCTCATGGCCAGGCGGCTCCGTGACGCCGGACCCACGCGGGAGCCTCCGCGGGTGCGCTTCGGCGTCCGCAGCCGCCTGCGCTTCCGGATCACCCTCGCCCTCGTCGCCCTCGGCGTGGTCGGGGTGCTGCTGCTCGGCCTGCTCGCCGGGCACACCTGGCTGCTCACCGGCGACATCGCGCTGTGGCTGCAGGGGCAGGCTCCCGCGCCCATCGCCTTCGCCCTCGACGAGAGGGCGCCGCGGATCGTGGCCGCCGTGGTCGCCGGCGCCGCGCTCGCGCTCTCCGGCGCCGTGATCCAGGGGGTGAGCCGCAACCCGCTCGCCGACCCGGGCATCCTCGGCGTCACCGGCGGCGGCGGGCTCGGCGCGGTGCTGGTGATCACGAGCATCACGTCGTCGACGGGCGGGATGATCGCGGGAGCCGTCACGGGCTCGCTGCTCGCCTTCGCCCTCGTCTACCTGCTGTCGTGGCGGGGAGGCCTGAACGCGGACCGGTTCCTGCTGATCGGCATCGGGGTCTCGTACTTCACGGTCTCCCTCACGACCTTCCTCCTGCTGCGGTCGAACCCGTGGGACACCCCGAAGATCTACACCTGGCTCTCCGGCACGACCTACGGGCGGGTGTGGGAGCAGGTCGTCCCGCTGGCGATCGTCCTCGTGATCGCGGTGCCGTTCGTGGTGATGAGTCGCCGGGAGCTCGACGTGCTGTCGCTCGATGAGGACACGCCGCGACTGGTCGGCATCCGGCTGGAGCCGGTCCGGTTGACGCTGCTGCTGGTGGCGGCCGTCCTGGCGGCGCTGAGCGTGACGGCGATCGGGGTCATCGGCTTCGTGGGGCTGGTGGCGCCGCATGCCGCGCGGGCACTGGTGGGCGCACGGCACTCGCGGGTGATCCCGACGGCGGTGCTCCTCGGCGGGCTGCTCGTCGGCATCGCGGACACCATCGGCCGGACGGTGATCGCCCCCGCGCAGCTTCCGGCGGGCCTCGTGGTCGCGCTGATCGGCGCCCCGTACTTCGTCTGGCTGCTCTGGCGCTCCCGCTGACCCGCTTCGAATCGCGCAAATGGCCCCATTCCCGGAGGAAATGGGGCCATTCAGGCGATTCGAACGGGGTTACCGGGCCAGGAACTGCGTCAGCGCGGCGTTGACCTCGTCGGCGTGGGTCCAGAGGAGGCCGTGCGGGGCGCCCTCGACCTCGACATACTCGGCCTCCGGGACGGCCTGACGGAAGCGGCGGGCGGTCGCGTCGATCGGCAGGATGTTGTCCTTCGTGCCGTGCAGGATCAGGGTGGGCTTGGCGGCGGCGGCCACGGCCTTCACGTCGTCGCGGAAGTCCTCGATCCAGGTCGGGACCACGGCGTACGCGGCGACCGGGGCGCTGGTGACGGAGAGGTTCCAGTTCGCGTCGACGACCTGCTGGCTGATGCGCGTGCCGAGGTTCTCGTCGAGGTTGTAGAAGTCCTTGTAGAACTGGGTGAACCAGGCGTAGCGGTCGCCCTTGGCGGCGGCCTCGATCCCGTCGAAGACCTCCTGCGGCACGCCCTCGGGGTTGTCGTCGCGCTGCACGAGGAAGGGCTCGAGCGACGCGAGGAAGGCGAGCTTCGCGACGCGATCGTGACCGTAGCGGCCGACGTAGCGGGCGAGCTCGCCGGTGCCCATGGAGAACCCGACGAGCACGACGTCGCGGAGGTCGAGGGTCTCGAGCACCGTGTTCAGGTCGGCCGCGAACGTGTCGTAGTCGTAACCGGAGCCGACCTTGGAGGACTGGCCGAATCCGCGGCGGTCGTAGGTGATGACGCGGTACCCCTGGGCGAGGAGCTCGCGGGTCTGGCGCTCCCAGCTGTGGCCGTTGAGCGGATAGCCGTGGATCAGGACGACGGGCTGGCCGCTGCCCTGGTCTTCGTAGTAGAGCTCGATCGGGGTGGTGTTCTCGGTGCCGACGGTGATGTAACCCATGATGTGTTCCTTTCGGTGCCGGTGAGAACGATCGTTCTCGCCTGATGTGATCAATCTAGAGAACGTACGTTCTCGTGTCAAGTAGACTTCTGGACATGACCGAAGACGAGGCCCGCGAACGCATCCTCTCCGCCGCGGAGGAGCTCTACTACCGCAAGGGCTACGCGGCGGTCGGCATGGACGAGCTCCGGTCCGCCGCCGGGGTGTCGCTGCGGCGCGTGTACTCGCTGTTCCCGGCGAAGACCGACATCGTCGCGGCGGTGCTCACCCGGAAGCACGCCGAATGGGAGCGGGGACTCACCGCCGCCGTGGCGCAGAGCGGCGACGACCCGCGGGCCCGCCTCCTCGCGGTCTACGGCTACCTGGAGGACTGGTTCTGCAGCGACGGGTTCCGGGGCTGCGCCTTCATCAACGCGTTCGGCGAGCTCGGGGGGACGAGCCCCGAGGTGGCCGCGATCGTCCGCGCGCACAAGGCGTCGTTCCAGCAGTACATGGCGGAGCTCGTCGCAGCCACCGGCGCCCCGGCGGGGCTGGCCGCCCAGCTCTCGCTCCTCGCCGAGGGGGCGCAGAGCACCGCGGCGATCGGCGCGGACCCGGAGGCCGCCGTGCACGCACGCCGCGCCGCCGAGGTCCTGATCGACGCCGCCCTCGCTCCGGCCTGACGCCCCCACTCGCTAACCTGGTTAGCGAAACCGGGAGGTCCTGTCAAGGCCACTGCCTTCCATGCCCGCCCCGCGTAGGGTGCGGGCATGGAGACCTCGACCAAGGGCATCGCCCGCCAGAGCCTCGTGATCGCCGCCGCCGTGTTCATGCTGATCGCCGCGGCCATCGGCGCCGGAGCATTCGGCGGGGACTCCGTCGACGAGCTCCAGAACGGTGCGCTCTCGGCGCAGGGCTCGTACCTCGCTCCTGCCGGCCCGGCCTTCTCGATCTGGTCGCTCATCTACGTGGGGCTCCTCGCCTACACCGTGTGGCAGGCCCTCCCCGGCCAGCGCCAGGACGAGCGTCAGCAGGCGGTCGGCGGCTGGATCGCCCTCTCGATGGTCCTCAACGGCCTCTGGCTCGTGACCGCACGGTATCTGACCCTGTGGCTCACCGTGCTCGTGATCGCGCTGCTGCTCGCGACGCTCGCCCGGGTCATCGTGCTCCTCGGCCGGTTCCCCGCCCGCACCCTCGCCGACCGCCTCCTCACCGACGGGGCGAACGGCCTGCACTTCGGCTGGGTGACGATCGCGACGGTCGCCAACACCGCCGCCTGGCTCACGCAGACCGTCCCGGGCCTCGGGGCGGACGCCCCCGACGCCTGGGCCGTCGCCGTGCTCGTGGTCGTGCTGGTGATCGGTGCCGCGTCGGCCTGGTTCACGGGCCGCCTCGCTCCGGCGCTCGCGACCGCCTGGGGCCTGAGCTGGCTTGCGGTCGGGCGGCTCACCGGTGAGCCGGAGAGCACGGCCACCGCCATCACCGCGATCATCGTCGCGGTCCTGCTCGTCGTCGTCGGCGTCGTGGCGGTCCTCCGGCGGCGTCGCGTCGCCGGCACGCGCGACCGTGCCCCGCTCGGTCGCTAGAGGACCAGCCGGTAGCCCATCCCCGATTCGGTGAGGAGGTGGACGGGCGCCGAGGGCTCCTGCTCCAGCTTCTTGCGGAGCTGCGACATGTACAGCCGGAGGTAGCCGGAGTCGGACACCTGCGCGCTGCCCCAGATCTCCTTGAGGAGATCCTGCCGCGTCACCAGCGCGCCCGGGTGCCGCGCGAGGTGCTCGAGCATCCGCCACTCGGTCGGCGTGAGGTGCACACGGGTGCCGGCACGGGTCACGGTCTTCGTCGCGAGGTCGACGACGACGTCCCCGAACGCGACCACGGATTCCCCGTTCGCGGCGACGGCACGGCGGGAGAGCGCCCGGAGCCGGGCCAGCAGTTCATCCACCTGGAAGGGCTTCGTGACGAAGTCGTCCGCCCCCGCGTCCAGCGCCTCGACCTTGTCGGCCGAGCCCGTCCTTCCCGACACGACGATGATGGGCACGCTCGTCCAGCCGCGGAGGGCCTGGATCACCTCGATGCCGTCGAGCCGGGGCATGCCGAGGTCGAGCATGATGAGGTCGGGGTGGGTCTGCGCCGCGGCGGCGATCGCGGCGGCGCCGTCGGCGGCCACGACGACCTCGTAGCCGTGCGCCGCGAGGGTGATCCGCAGCGCACGCACCATCTGGGGGTCGTCGTCGGCGATGAGGAGCTTCACTCCGTGCCCTCCGTGTCGGCGGTCCCTGCGGCGAGCGGCAGGGAGATGACCATGGTGAGTCCGCCCCCGGGGGTGTCCTCCGGTGTCAGGCTACCGCCCATGCCCTCGGTGAATCCGCGCGACAGGGCGAGCCCGAGCCCCAGACCCGTCGTGTTGTCGGTGTCGCCGAAGCGCTGGAACGGCTGGAAGATCGCATCGCGTCGTTCGGGCGCGATGCCCTCGCCGCGGTCGACGATCCGGAGCTCCGCCCGATCCCCCAGCCGGCTGCTCGACACGAGCACACGGCTTCCCGCCGGCGCGTGCCGGTGGGCGTTGGCGAGCACGTTCACGAGCACGCGCTGGAGCAGCACCGGGTCGGCGTGCAGCGGCGGGAGGTCGGGATCGAGCGTGAGCTCGACGTCGGCGGGCCCGAGGCCGAGCTCGTCCACGGCGGCCAGCACGGGGCCGGCCGCGTCGATCCGCTGAGCCGAGACCGCGAGCACCCCCGCCTCCACGCGGCTCACGTCGAGGAGGTCGGTGACGAGGGCGGAGAGGGTCGCGAGACTCTCGTCCGCGGTCTCCAGCAGCTCCGCGCGGTCCTCGGCGGACAGGCCGTGCGCGCCGCGGAGCCCGCCGATCGCCGCGACGGCCGAGGCCAGCGGCCGCCGGAGATCGTGACTGACGGCGGAGAGCAGGGCGCTGCGCACCTGGTCGGTCTCGGCGAGGGCCTCCGCCTCCCGGGCGGTCGCGCGGAGGTCGGTGTGCTCGATGGCGGCGGCGAGCTGGGCGACGATCGCGTCGAGCAGGCGGCGCTCCGGACCGGCGATCGGCTCGCCGTTGAGCTCCAGCACGGCGCGCGGGCCCCCACCGGACGCGACCCCGACCGGGATGGTCGTGGCGCGGCCGTCCGGCACGGGCTCGCCGTCGCTCGCCAGCACGTCGCCGGACGGGGTGAGCAGCCGCACCCCGCTCAGCCCGAACGCCTCCCGCGTGCGGCTGACGAGGGCGAGCACGGCGTTGTCGCCGCGGAGCACGTTCCCGGCGACGGCCGCGAGGAGCTCCGCCTCGGCGGTCGCCCGTTGCGCGGTCCTGGCCCGGCGGGCGGCCTGGTCGACGATGAGGCTGACGAGGATCGCGATGATGACGTAGAGGGTGAGCGCGAGCACGTGCAGGGGGTGCGCGATCGTGATCGTGAACAGTGGCGCGACGAAGAGGAAGTCGAGGGTGATGCCGGAGAGCACGGCCGCGAACACGGCGGGCCGGATGCCGCCGATGAGGGCGACGACCACGACGAGGAGCTGGTAGGCGAGCACCTCGGCCGTGATCGATTCCGGGCTGCGGAACGTGAACATCAGCCACGAGAGCAGCGGACCGAACACCAGGGCCACGCCGAAGCCCAGCGCCTGACGCCGCCAGCCGAGCGCACCGCCGGTGATGCGGGGGAGGGCGAGCCGGCCGCCCGCCGCGGCATGGGTCACGATGTGCACGTCGATGTCGCCCGAGCGGCGGATGACCTCGGCGCCGATGCCCGGCCCGGTGAGCGCGGCGGCGAGGCGGCCGCGCCGGCTCACGCCGATCACGAGCTGCGTGGCGTCGGCGCCCTGGGCGAACTCCACCAGCGTCGCCGGGATGTCGTCGCCGATGACCTGATGGTAGGTCCCGCCGAGCGACTCGACGAGGGAGCGCTGCGCGGCGAGGGCGCCGGGGGTCTCGTCGCGCAGCCCGTCCTGGGCGGTCACGTGCACGGCGAGCAGCTCCCCGCCGGCGGATCGGGCGGCGATGCGGGCCCCGCGCCGCAGCAGAGTCTCGCCCTCTGGGCCGCCGGTGAGGGCGACGACCACGCGCTCGCGCGCCTGCCACGCTCCGGCGATGCCCTGTTCGGCGCGATAGCTGCGGAGCGCGCTGTCGACCTCGTCGGCGAGCCACAGCAGCGCGAGCTCCCGCAGGGCGGTGAGGTTGCCGAGCCGGAAGTAGTGCGAGAGCGCGGCGTCGATGCGCTCCGCAGGATAGACGAGGCCCGCGGCGAGGCGGTCGCGGAGCGTCTGCGGCGCGAGGTCGACGACCTCGATCTCATCGGCGGCGCGGACGACCGCGTCCGGGATGGTCTCGCGCTGGGCGATGCCGGTGATCTTCTCCACGACCGCGTTCAGCGACTCGATGTGCTGCACGTTCACCGTGGTGACGACGTCGATCCCCGCGTCGAGCAGCTCCTCGACGTCCTGCCAGCGCTTCGGGTTCCGTGAGCCGGGGGCGTTCGTGTGCGCGAACTCGTCCACGAGCGCGATCTCCGGGCCGAGGGCGAGCACCGCGTCGAGGTCGAGCTCGGAGAGGACGACCCCGCGGTGGGCGTCCTCCCGGCGCGGCACTGCGGGCAGCCCGGACGTGAGGGCGGCCGTGGCCGCACGACCATGGGTCTCGACGATCGCGATGACCACGTCGCGGCCCTCGTCGCGGAGTCTTCGGCCCTCGGCGAGCATCTCGAAGGTCTTCCCGACCCCCGGCGCGGCGCCGAGGAGGACGCGCAGTCTTCCGCGGCGGTTCCGGTCCGTCGCGGGGCGCGGCGGCCGCTCTGCGCTCATGCACCCTCCCGGTCGTCGAGTGCGAGATTCAGCTCCGCGACGTTGATGCGCTCCTCGCCGAGGAACCCCAGGTCCCGCCCTTGAATCCTAGACTCCACCAGCGCCCGGACCTCGTCCTCCGGCAGGTCGCGGGCGGCCGCCACCCGCGGCACCTGCAGCAGGGCGTACGCGACGCTGATGTGCGGGTCGAGACCGGAGCTGGACGCGGTCACGGCGTCCGCGGGCACCGCGGACGGATCGACCCCCTCCCTCGCGGCGATCTCGGCCTTCCGTTCGGCGATGGCGGCGACGAGGTCGGGATTCTCCGGCCCGAGGTTGCTGCCGCTCGACGCTGCTCCGTCGTATCCGTCGCCCGCCGCCGAGGGGCGGGACTGGAAGTACTCCGGCAGGGCCTCGCCCTCGGCATCCGTGAAGGACTGGCCGATGAGTGCGCTGCCCCGGTCGCCGGTGAGCATCGAGCCGTTCGCCTGCGCGGGGAGGAGGAGCTGGCCGATGCCGGTGACGAGCAGCGTGTACCCGACGCCGAGGACGAGGGTGAGGACGAGCATCGCGCGGACAGCGACACCGGCGGTGCGCATCGTGGTGCGGGTGGTGGACGACATGGCGTTCCTTTCAAGCCCGGTCAGAAGCCGGGGAGGAGGCTGACGAGGAGGTCGATGAGCTTGATGCCCACGAACGGGGCGATGACGCCGCCGAGGCCGTAGACCAGCAGGTTCCGCTGCAGGATCTGCGAGGCGCTCGCCGGCCGGTACTTCACGCCGCGCAGCGCGAGCGGGATGAGGAACACGATCACGATGGCGTTGAAGATGATCGCGCTCGTGACCGCCGAGGCCGGCGAGTGCAGCTGCATGATGTTCAGCGCCGCGAGTCCGGGGAACACGCCCATGAACATCGCCGGGATGATGGCGAAGTACTTCGCGATGTCGTTCGCGAGCGAGAACGTCGTCAGCGCGCCGCGGGTGATGAGCAGCTGCTTCCCGATGCGGACGATGTCGATGAGCTTGGTCGGGTCGGAGTCGAGGTCGACCATGTTGCCGGCCTCCTTGGCGGCGGAGGTGCCCGTGTTCATCGCGACGCCGACGTCGGCCTGGGCGAGCGCGGGGGCGTCGTTCGTGCCGTCCCCGGTCATCGCGACGAGGCGCCCGCCCTCCTGCTCGCGACGGATGAGGTCGAGCTTGTCCTCCGGGGTGGCCTCGGCGAGGTAGTCGTCGACGCCCGCCTCGGCCGCGATGGCCTTCGCGGTGAGGGGGTTGTCTCCGGTGATCATGACCGTGCGGATGCCCATGCTGCGCAGCTCGTCGAACCGCTCCCGCAGGCCGTCCTTGACGATGTCCTTGAGGTGCACGACCCCGAGGCGAAGACGGTCTTCGACC
>NZ_SSDN01000072.1:0-86430 GCF_004794355.1 Microbacterium sp. K36
CCGCAGAAGAGGACGCCCGTCGATCGACGGGCGTCCTCTTCGCGTGTCCGGCGGATGCGCGCGGGAGGCCCCGACGGAGAGTCGGGCGCGGGGCGGCGTCCTCCGGGAGAGAGGGGGTCGCGACAGCGGCCTCGACCTCGGGGGCCGTGCCCTCGACGCGCTCCGTCGTCGGGGACTCCGGCGCCGACGCCGACGTCTCGACGGCGGCGGCCACCTCGACCACCTCGGCCGACTCGACGGTCTCGACCGTCACGTCGGCGGGCGGCCACGGCTCGCCGCCCGGCACCCGCGGAAGCCCGCGGCGCAGCACCCGCGTCGCCATGACTACTTCTTCCGCGCCTCGAGCGCGGCGATCACCTGCGGGACGATCGCGAACACGTCGCCGACGATGCCGAAGTCGGCGACGTCGAAGATCGGCGCCTCCGGGTCCTTGTTGATCGCCACGATGTTCTTCGACGTCTGCATGCCGGCGCGGTGCTGGATCGCCCCGGAGATCCCGAGCGCGACGTAGAGCTGCGGCGACACCGAGACCCCGGTCTGCCCGACCTGGTGGGACTGCGGGATGTAGCCCGCGTCGACTGCAGCGCGCGAGGCGCCGACCGCGGCCCCGAGGGCGTCGGCGAGCTCCTCCACGAGCACGAACTTCTCCTTCGAGGCGAGACCGCGGCCGCCGGAGACCACGCGGGTCGCTCCGCGCAGCTCGGGCCGGGACGAGGTGGCCTCGACCGTCTCGATGGGGCCCGCCGTCGCGGCGACTACTCCGGACGGAGTGACCGCGAGCTGCTCGACCTGCGGGGAGGCGACCGCCTCGGCCCTGGCCTCCACCGCACCCTGGCGCACCGTGACGACGAGCGTGCCGTATGTCGCGGCCGCGTCGACGAGGTACGCCCCGCCGTAGACCGAGTGGTGGGCGACGATGCCCTCGTCGTCACGGGAGACCCCGACCGCATCCACGGCGAGCGCACTCTTCGTCCGCACCGCGAACCGGCCGGCGACATCGCGTCCGGCGATCGAGTTCGAGATGAGGACGGTCGCGGGCTGCACCTGCGCGGCGGCGGCCTGCAGCGCGTCGACGATCGGGACCGT
The DNA here is from genome assembly GCF_004794355.1 of Microbacterium sp. K36. NCBI lineage: Bacteria > Bacillati > Actinomycetota > Actinomycetes > Micrococcales > Microbacteriaceae > Microbacterium > Microbacterium sp. K36. Next base: position 1,087 of record NZ_SSDN01000072.1, read on the forward strand.
CAGCGCGGACGGGTCGCCGTCGGCCGTGAGCACGACCGCGGCTCCCGCCTCCGCCGCCCTGGCGACCGCGGCCTCGGTACCGCCGACGATCAGCGCGACGGGGCTGCCGACACCCGCCGCCGCGCCGAGGAGTCCGGCGGCACTGCTGGCGAGCTCGCCGGACGGGTCGACGTCGAGGAGCACGAGGATCGGGTTCTCGGGGTACGCCATGTCACACCAGCCTGTTCTGCACGAGGAACTCGACGAGCTTCTCGGCGGCATCGCCCTCGTCGGTGATCTTGACGCCGGCGGCCCGCGGGGGCTTCTCCGAGACCGCGGTCATGATGGTGCGCGGCGCCGCCGCCGGGTCGGCCGACACGTCGAGGTCGGCGAGGGACAGCACCTCCAGCGGCTTCTTCTTCGCCGCCATGATGCCCTTGAAGTTGGGGAATCGGGCGTCCGGGAGCGCCTCGGTGATGGAGATCACGGCGGGCAGCGGCGCGGTCACCTGCTGGTTGCCCGCGTCGGAGCCGCGGGTGCCGGAGACTCCCTCGGCGGTGATCTCGACCGCCGTGAGGGCGGTGGCCTGCGCCCAACCGAGGTGTTCGGCGAGCATCGCGGGGAGGACGCCGCCGGCACCGTCGGTGGACAGGTTGCCGGTGATGACGAGGTCGGGGGCGCCGCGGCGGATCGCGGCGGCGAGGACCTCGGCGGTGAGGCCCAGGTCGGCACCGACGAGCTGTTCGTCGACGACGTGCACGGCTGACGCGGCACCGATCGCGAGGGCGCGTCGCACGGAGGCGGTCGCGCTCTCCGGCGCCATCGTGAGGGCCACGACCTCGGTGCCCTCGTTCTTGTCGGCGTGGGCCAGGGCGACCTCGAGGGCTCGCTCCGTGATCTCGTCGAGGACCACATCCCCGGCGCCGCGTTCGGCGAGTCCGGTCTCGAGATTCAACGTGCGATCGCCATAGGTGTCCGGTACCTCTTTGACCAGGACGAAGATCTTCATCGAATGCTCCTCACGACACGCTGAGTCTATCCGCACGCTCTTCTATGTAGCCAAAGGCAGAGGGATCCGCAGGCCGCACCCCCGATTTCCGCCGCGAATGTATACATAGTCGACAGTCGCGCCCCACGGCTCGCCGCTGGCGACCGGGGGCGGCCTCCCCCGGTACCGTAGAGACGTGGTCCGACCCCGCCCGCTTCCCGTCGACCCGCTCGCCGAGGCGAAGCGGCAGTGGATCGCGCACGGCTGGACCGAGGCCGCGGACGGCATGACCGTCGTCACCTCGGTGATGCGCGCTCAGCAGCTGCTCCTGGCCCGTGTCGACGCGGCCCTCAAGCCCTTCGCGCTGAGCTTCGCCCGCTACGAGGTCCTCCGCCTGCTGGCCTTCAGCCGCGCCGGACGCCTGCCGTTGTCGAGCGTCGTCGCGCGCCTGCAGGTCCACGCCACCACCATCACGAGCACCGCCGAGCGGCTCATGCGCGACGGCCTCGTCATCCGCGAACCGCACCCGCACGACGGACGCGCGGCGATGCTCGCCCTGACCGACGACGGCCGCGACCTCGTCGAGCGCGCGACGACCGCCCTCAACGCCGACGTCTTCGCCGACCCCGGCATGAGCGAGACCGACGCCGCCGAGCTCGTCGCCATCGTCGCCCGCCTGCGCCGGGACGCCGGCGACTTCATCGACCCGCGCCCTCTCCCCGAACCGCTCTGATGCCCCGGTTCGTGATCGAGACCGTGATCGCGGCATCGCGCGCTGTCGTCTTCGCCGCGGCACTGGACCCGGAACTGCATCTGCAGTCGATGGCGCGCTACGACGAGACGATGATCGAGGAGCCCGCGGGCGGCGCGTTCACCGAGGGGTCCACGGTCACCTGGCGCGCGCGGCACTTCGGCATCCCTTTCCGCCTGCGCTCCGTGGTGTTCGACATCGACGCGCCGCATCGGTTCACGGACCGACAGATCGCCGGGCCGTTCCGCGAGCTCCGGCACGAGCATGTGTTCGAGGATCACCCGCGCGGCACCCTCATGCGCGACACGATCGAGTTCCGCTCGCCCTTCGGACCCCTCGGCCGCCTCGTCGACGCCCTCGTGCTCAGCCGGTACATGGAGCGGCTGATCGCCGAACGCAACTCCGCTCTGGTCGCCGCGATCGAGGACGGCGGGCGTACTCTTCCTGCATGAGCGAACTGCGCGTGCACACCGTCCTCACCGGTCGCGGCCCCGCTGCGGCGATCCTCCTCACCGACGAGCAGGTGGCCTCCTTCGGCGCGGGCAAGGCCTTCCCGGTCGCGGTCACGATCGGCGGCCGCACCGCTCGCCTGCGCCTGGCCCGCATGGGAGGCGAGAACATGATCGGTCTCAGCAAGGCCGCCCGCGCGGACCTCGGGGTCGAGATCGACCAGGAGGTCGACGCCGTGATCCGGCTCGACACCGCCGAACGCACGGTCGAGGTGCCGTCGGCGCTGGCCGCCGCCCTCGACGCCGATCCGGCCGTGCGCGCGGCGTTCGACGCCCTCTCCCCGTCGGCTCGCAAGGAGCACGCCAGGGCGGTCGCCGAGGCCAAGCAGGAGGCGACGCGCGAGCGCCGGATCGCCAAGATCGTGGAGTCCCTGCGCGGCTGACCCGTTCACAACTCAGGAGAATTGCGGCCGACCGGGCCCCGACACCGCAGAACGGCGATTCCGCGACCGATTTTCCTGAGTTGTGAACCGCGGTCAGCGGTTCTGGAAGTCCGGCGTGCGCTTCTCGCGGAAGGCTGCCATCCCCTCTTTCTGATCATGCGTGTCGAACAGTGCCGCGAACGCCTGCTTCTCGTGGGCGAGGCCCGCGGAGAGCGTCGTCTCCATCGCCGCATCGAGCGCGGCTTTGGCGGCGTAGACCGAGGGCAGCGACTTCGACGCGATCGTCTCGGCCAGCGTCGTCGCCTCGGCCAGCAGCTCCGCCGCGGGGACGACCCGGGACACGAGTCCGGAGCGCTCCGCCTCGTCGGCGCCCATGAAGCGGCCGGACAGCACGAGCTCCGCCGCCTTGTAGTACCCCACCGCGCGGATGAGCCGCTGCGTGCCGCCCATACCGGGGATCACCCCGAGGTTGATCTCCGGCTGACCGAACTTCGCGCTGTCCGCGGCGAGGATGATGTCGCACATCATCGCCAGCTCACAGCCGCCGCCGAGCGCGAATCCGGAGACCGCCGCGATGACTGGCGTGCGCACGGCCGCGAAGTCGTGCCAGACGCCGAAGTGGTCGGTCTCGAGCATCTCCGCCGCGGACATGCCCTCCATCTCCTTGATGTCGGCGCCGGCCGCGAAGGCCTTCTCGGAGCCGGTCACGACGATGGCCCCGACGCCGTCATCCGCATCGAAGGCCTGCGCGGCCGCGGTGACGTCCTCGGCGAGCCGGCTGTTCAGCGCGTTGAGCGCCTCCGGACGGTGGAGGGTGATCCAGCCCACGCGTCCGCGCTGCTCCACCAGGATCGTCTCGTACTCGGTCATCGCTCCCGCCTTCCTGTCGTTATCCACCCTCCCCTTCGAATCGCCCGATTTGCTGCATTTCGGCCGGATTCGCGACCATTCAGGCGATTCGAAAGCCGGAGGTCAGCCACGGATGTCCGTGATGATGCCGGAGAAGTCGCGGGTCGCGCCCTCGCCGGCGGCGTACGCGGCGTACAGCTCCTGCGCCAGACGGCCCATCCGGGCGTCCGTCGAGGTCTGCTCGATGGCCTGCAGCGCGAGACCGAGGTCCTTCGCCATGAGGGCACCTGCGAACCCCGGCTGGTAGTCCCGGTTGGCGGGGCTCGTGGGCACCGGTCCGGGGACGGGACAGTTCGTGGTGAGCGCCCAGCACTGCCCGGACGCCTGGGACACCACGTCGAAGAGGGCCTGATGCTCGAGCCCGAGCCGCTCCCCCAGCACGAAGGCCTCGGCGACGGCGATCTGCGACACCGCGAGCACCATGTTGTTGCAGACCTTCGCCGCTTGACCGAGCCCGGGTCCGCCGCAGTGCACGATGCGCTTCCCCATGATCTCCAGCAGCGGCAGCGCCGCCGCGAAGTCGTCGTCGGAGCCCCCGACCATGAACGCCAGGGTCCCGGCCTCCGCCCCGACCACGCCGCCGGAGACCGGAGCGTCGATGTGCCGGTGGCCCGCGGCGAGCGCGAGCGCATGCGCGGCCCGCGCCTCGTCCACGGCGATGGTCGACGACTCGATGAACAGCGTCCCGGGGCGCGCGGCCGCCAGCAGCTCCGTGCGGTAGGCCTCGATGACGTGCTTCCCCGCCGGGAACATCGTCACCACGACCTCCGCGTCCGCCACCGCCTCCGCGCCGCTCGCCGCCACGGGGATCCCGGCCGCCCCGGCCGCCTCGATCGCCGCGGGCACGAGGTCGAAGCCGTGCACCTCGTGTCCGGCGGCGACGAGGTTCTTCGCCATCGGCAGCCCCATGTGCCCGAGCCCGAGGAACGCCACGCGGGTCATGACGCGCTCCGCATCGACGTCGACCCCGCGGGTCGCAGCATCTCCCGGCCGACGATCAGGCGCATGATCTCGTTCGTCCCCTCGAGGATCTGGTGCACGCGGAGGTCGCGGACGATCTTCTCGATGCCGTAGTCCTGCAGGTAGCCGTAGCCGCCGTGCAGCTGGAGGGCGCGGTTGGCCACCTCGAAGCCGGCGTCGGTCGCGAAGCGCTTGGCCATCGCGCAGCGCATCGTCGCGTCCGGCGCCTTTTCGTCCACCGCCTGCGCGCCGTCGCGCATCATCAGCCTCGCGGCCTGGAGGTCGGTGCGCATGTCGGCGATCGCGAAGAGGATCGACTGCTTCTCCGCGAGCGGCTCCCCGAACGCGACGCGCTCGTGCACGTACTGCACGGCCTTGTCGAGCGCGGCCTGCGCTCCCCCGAGAGAGCACGCCGCGATGTTGAGGCGGCCGCCGTTGAGCGCCGACATCGCGATCGCGAAACCGCGCCCCTCGTCGCCGAGCATCGCGGACGCCGGCACCCGCACGCCGTCCATGATCACGGGGCGGGTCGGCTGCGCGTGCCACCCCATCTTCTTCTCCGGAGCACCGAAGCTCAGGTTCTCGGCGTCGCCGGGGACGAGGAAGGCGCTGATCCCGCGGGCTCCCTGCTCGCCGGTCCGCGCCATGACGACGTACACCGCGGCCTCACCGGCTCCGGAGATGAACTGCTTCACCCCGGTCAGCACGTACTCGTCGCCCTCGCGGACGGCACTGGTCGCGATGTTCGCCGCGTCGGATCCGGCCCCCGGCTCGGTGAGGCAGTAGCCGCCGAACTCCTGCATGGCGGTCAGCGACGGCAGCCAGCGCGACCGCTGCTCGTCGTCGCCGTAGGTGTCGATCATCCACACCACCATGTTGTGGATGGAGATGTAGGCGGCCACCGCCGGGTCGGCCTTGGCGAGCTCCTCGAAGATGGCGACGGTGTCGACGCGGGTGAGGCCCGTGCCGCCGAACTCCTCGCTCACGTAGATCCCGCCGAGGCCGAGCTCGCCGCCGCGCTGCAGCGACTCCCGCGGGAACAGGTGCTTCTCATCGCGTTCCGCGGCGAACGGGGCGAGCTCCGCATCGGCGAACTCTCGCACGGCGTCGAGGATCGCCTCGCGCTCGTCATCGGTGGTGGTGACGGTGGTCATGGTCATCGCGTGTCCTTAGTGCATCGTGGGGATGACGAAGCTGGCGCCCTCGCGTATCCCCGACGGCCAGCGGCTCGTCACCGTCTTGGTCTTCGTGTAGAAGCGGAAGGCGTCGGCGCCGTGCTGGTTGAGGTCGCCGAAACCGCTGCGCTTCCAGCCGCCGAACGTGTAGTAGGCGATCGGCACCGGGATGGGCACGTTCACGCCCACCATCCCGACCTCCACGCGTGCGGCGAAGTCGCGGGCGGCGTCACCGTCGCGCGTGAAGATGGCGACGCCGTTGCCGTACTCGTGCTCGGAGGCCATGCGCAGCGCCTCTTCGTAGTCGGCGGCGCGGGCGATCACGAGCACCGGGCCGAAGATCTCCTCGCGGTAGATCGCCATGTCGGTCGTCACGTGATCGAACAGGGTCGGTCCGAGGTAGAAGCCCTCCTCGTGCCCGTCGACCGTGAAGCCGCGGCCGTCGGCGAGTAGCGTCGCGCCCTCGTCGATCCCCTGCTGGATGTAGCCCTCCACCCGCTCGACGGCTGCCCGCGTGACCAGGGGTCCGTAGTCGACGTCCGCGGCGAGGGAGGGCCCGACCCGCAGCTGAGCGACGCGTTCGGTGAGCTTGGCGGCAAGCGCGTCCGCGGTCTCCTCGCCGACCGGCACGGCGACCGAGATGGCCATGCACCGCTCCCCCGCGGAGCCGTAGCCGGCGCCGATGAGGGCGTCGACGGCCTGGTCGAGGTCGGCGTCGGGCATCACGATCATGTGGTTCTTCGCGCCGCCGAAGCACTGCGCCCGCTTGCCGTGGGCGGCCGCGGTGGCGTAGATGTACTCGGCGATGGGTGTGGAGCCGACGAAGCCGACCGCGCGGATGCGGTCGTCGGTGAGCAGCGTGTCGACCGCCTCCTTGTCGCCGTGCACCACGTTGAGGACGCCGGCCGGCAGCCCCGCTTCGAGGAACAGTTCGGCGAGGCGCACCGGCACCGAGGGGTCGCGCTCACTGGGCTTGAGGACCACGGCGTTGCCGGCGGCGAGCGCGGGACCGGCCTTCCACAGCGGGATCATGGCGGGGAAGTTGAAGGGGGTGATCGCCGCGACGACCCCGAGCGGCTGCCGCATCGAGTACACGTCGATGCCGGCCCCTGCCCCGGTGGAGTACTCGCCCTTGAGCAGGTGCGGGGCTCCAGCGGAGAACTCGATGACCTCGAGCCCTCGCTGGATGTCGCCCTTGGCATCGTCGACGGTCTTGCCGTGCTCACTCGCGAGGAGTTCGGCGAGCGAGGTCATCTCCTGCTGCACGAGGTCGAGGAACCGCAGGAGGACGCGGGCGCGCTTCTGCGGGTTGGTCGCCGCCCACGCGACCTGCGCCTCTTCGGCGTTCGCGATCACGCGGCGCACCTCCTTCGCGGACGCGAGCGGCACCCGGGCCTGCACGGCTCCGGTGCTCGGGTCGAAGACGTCGGCGAAGCGGCCGTCTTCCGGGGTGACATGCGTTCCGCCCACGAAGTGCGGGATAGTACGGGTCATTGTGCGACATCCCTCCGTGCCCTCTTTGGCACATCGGCGAGTTTACTCCGACGACCGTGAAAATACGAGGACGTCCTTGTATCTTGCGGCGCCCCACGTCCGGACGTCGCCGTCGCCCGTTCTCCGGCCGTTCACCCGCCGGACATCCGGGCCGATTACAACTGCAGATGCACGGCACAGACTCAGACCGGATCGGGTAGTCGCGTCTCCCGTGCACACGGTGAGCACTCTCGCTCCCGAGACCCCCGCCGAATCGGGTCGGCGGGGGTCTTCTCTTCCTTCGAATCGCTTGCTTCGCTCCACTTCGGCCGGGGATGGAGCAAAGCAAGCGATTCGAACGGGGGCTGTGGACAGCCGGCCCCGGCCCGACCGCAGGGGTGCGAGCGTGGGGGCATGGGACGACGACAGCAGCTTCCGGCCCGCTTCGAGGCGGACTTCGCGGTGCGGACGGCGCGCCTGCACGGGGTCAGCCGCGGCCGGCTGCGCGGATCCGACCTCGAGGCTCCGTTCCACGGGGTCCGCGTGCGCCCCCGCCCGGCTCTCGGGCCGGACATCGCAGACCCGTACGAGCGGCAGCGGCGAGCGCGGGTGGCACGAGCGCAGTCCTATGCCCCGATCCTGCACACCGGGCACTTCTTCAGTCACGAGACCGCCGTGTCGATCTGGGGAGGCCCGCTGCCGCTCGCCTTCGACGACCACGGGGGTATCGCGACGGCGGACGGCCTCGCCCTCCACGTCAGTGCGTCCGGCGGGATCCCGTTCCCTCGCGCCCGCGGCGTGACCGGACACCGCACGCTGTCCAGCCTCACCTCGATCCGCTATCGGGACGGCCTCCGCGTGACCTCCCCCGCCGCGACCTGGGTCTCCCTGGGCACGCTGCCGCTCGTGGACCTGGTGGCGCTTGGCGACTACTTCTGCCGGCACTGGAGACCGGGTGTCGGAAGGCCGGGTGTCGGGCGGCAGCCGTGGGCGACGGTCGACGAGCTGCGGGAGATGCTGGCGGCCGGGCGCAGACGCGGGGCGGCACGGTTGCGGGAGGCGGTCGAGCTCGTGCGGGAGGACTCGTGGTCGCCGCGGGAGAGCCGGCTGCGGTGCCTCCTGGTCGCGGCCGGAATCCCGGAACCGCAGCTCAACGTGGACGTGTTCGACGACCGGGGCCGCTTCCTCGCCTGCGTCGACATGGTCTGGGAGGCCGAACGCGTCGCAGTGGAGTATCACGGCATGGTGCATGGCGCGCAGTGGGCACGGGATGTCGAGCGGGTCGCGGCGCTGCGGGCTGCCGGGTGGACGGTGATCGAGGTCACCGCGCCTCTCCTCCACAAGCGAGAGGAGCTGATCCGTCGAGTGGCGTCGGCGCTGCGGCAGTGACCCCGCGTTCGAATCGCGCGAATGGCGGCATCCGGCCCGGATTTACAGCCAATCGCGCGACTCGAACGGGAACTAGAATCGACCAGGCGCCGCGACCCTGGCGCCGCCACCCCGCGTCCGCACCCCGACGCCGCTCACCCCCGAGGACCGCACCATGTCCGCATCCGCGCCCGTCTCCGAACCCGTCACCGTCTCCATCCGCCGCGAGGTCGACCCGGAGCGCATCGCCGAGGCCACCGCGTGGGTGCAGACCGGGGTGAACCTCGCGACGAAGTACCCGGGATTCCTCGGCTCCGGCTGGGTCCGTGCCGGCGAGGACTCCCAGGTCTGGCACATGCTCTACCGCTTCGCGAGCGAGGACGCGCTCACCGCGTGGGAGCAGTCCGGGGAGCGCGCGTGGTGGCTGTCGATGGGCCAGGGCTTCGTCCGCAGCGAGCGGTCCAAGCGCCGCTCCGGCATCGAGGGCTGGTTCGACGAGCCGTCCACGGGCTCCATCCCCGTCGTCGACCCGGACGGCACGACCAGCACCGTGACCGTCGCCCCCGCGCCGCCGCGGTGGAAGCAGGCCGTGTCGATCTGGCTCGGCTTCTTCCCCGTGAACCTCGCGTTCACCTACGCCATGAGCCCGGTGCCGGGATGGGACGCCGTGCCGCTGTGGCTCCGCGTGCTCATCACCACCCTCGTGCTCACGCCGATCATGACGTACTGGGTGCTTCCGTTCGTCACGCGCTCCCTGCGGAACTGGCTCGCCCGCTAGCGCCGCCCCTCAGGAGCCGGACTCCGCGCCCGGGGTGACACCCTTCTTCGCCGGTTCCACGAGCGAGAGCGGATCGGCGATGTCCTCCAGCGACTTCCCGGCGGCACTGACGCCGAAGACACCGCACACGACGCCGCCGAACATCATGATCGCCGCGCCGAGCACGTAGCCCCAGAACAGCGGACCACGGTCGCCGGACTCCGCGCTCGCACCGATCAGCGCGCCGTAGAGCACCGGGGCGACGGCGCCGACGAGCTGCCCGATCGAGAAGACGTACGAGATCACCTGGCTGCGCAGCTCGAGCGGGAAGATCTCGCTCACCGTCAGATACGCGGCGGAGGCTCCGGCTGAGGCGAAGAAGAACGACGCACACCAGAACGCCGTGTGCGTGCCCGCGTTCAGCACCCCCGCGTTGAAGAGGAAGGCGCTGACAAGCAGGATCAGCCCCGCGAGCACGTAGGTGCCGAACAGCATCCGCCGACGACCCCACGTGTCGAAGAAGTGGCCGAGGATGAGCGCGCCGGCGAGGTTGCCCACCGCGAAGACGATGAAGTACTGCGACGCGGACGCGGGCGGGGTGTCGTAGAAGTTCTCCAGCACGAGCGCGTACGTGAAGAAGATCGCGTTGTAGAGGAAGGACTGCGTCACCATCATCGTGATGCCGACGAGCGTGCGCCGCGGGTACTTCTTGAACAGCACCTTCGCGATCACGAGGAACGGGACGCTGCCGTACTCCTTGACCGTGATGGCCTTGCTCTCGTCGACGGGCTCGATCGTCTTGCCCTCCTTGCGGATGCGCTCCTCGATCTCGTCGACGTTGCGTTCCGCCTCCTCCTCGCGGCCGTGCGTCATCTGCCAGCGCGGGCTCTCCGGGATGTGCCGCCGCAGCCAGATGATGAGGAGGCCGAGGATCGGGCCGACGAAGAAGCTCAGCCGCCAGCCGATGTCGGCGGGCAGGATGTCGGTGTTGAGGAAGAACATGTTGGCCACGGCGCCGAGGGCCGCACCACCCCAGTAGGTGCCGTTGATGGCGATGTCGACGCGGCCGCGGTACTTGGCGGGGATGATCTCGTCGATGGCCGAGTTGATGGCCGCGTACTCGCCGCCGATGCCCGCCCCGGCGACGAAGCGCCAGATGTAGAAGAACCAGGGGGCGAACGCGAGGCCGGCGACGGCCGACCCGACGAGGTACACCCCGAGGGAGAGCAGGAAGAGGTTCTTGCGGCCGAGGCGGTCGGCGAGACGGCCGAACACGAGGGCGCCGAACACCTGGCCCAGCAGGTAGCAGGTGCCGGCGAGGCCGACCTCGGCCGGGCCCATCCCCAGCGTCTGCGCGTAGCCGTTCGCCGCGACGATCTGCACCTCGAGGCCGTCCAGGATCCAGGAGAACCCGAGTCCGACGACGATCATCCAGTGGAATCGCGACCAGGGGAGCCGGTCCATGCGCGCGGGGACGAGCGACCGGACCTCCTTGACGGTGACGTCGGACGCGGACATGGGGGCCTCCTTCTCGCGGGACCCGCTGTGGTCCCGGATCCGGTTTACTCCTCCCGGAAATCCGCCGCATCCGCTTGACCCCCGGGCCGCCGGCACGCTACCGCTTCTAATCGCGCGATTGGCTCCATCCCGGGTGGAGATGGAGCGATTCGCGCGACTCGAACGGGGAGGACGCTACGGTGAGCCCATGCGACCGACGCTCCGCATCCTGCTCTTCACCCTCGCTGGCTTCTCCGTCGTGTCCGCCCTGATCGGGATGATCGGGCTGACGATCGGCGGCGGCATGGGCCTGCCCGCGGAGTGGATCACCGGGACGATCTTCGCGTCCTACTTCTGGCCGGGCGTGATCCTCGGCGTGGTCGTGGGAGGGGCTCAGGCGCTGGCGCTGATCGCCCAGATCGGCCGCTTCCAGGTCGCATGGGGGCTCCACGCGGCCGCCGGCCTCACGATGATGATCTGGATCTTCGTCGAGATCGCGCTGATGCTGGTGTGGTCGCCGCTGCACGGCATCTTCTTCGCGACCGGGCTGGTCCAGACGGTGTGCGCCGTTCTCATGCTCGGCGCCTGGCCGCGCCCGCTCCTCGCTCGCACCGCTCCGAATCGCGCGAATGGCTCCATCCCGGGGTGAGATGGAGCCATTCAGGCGACTTGAACGGAGGGGTCAGCCGGTGACGTGCCGCTCGTCGGGGCCGTCGTAGTGCGACAGCGGGCGGATCAGGGCGTTCGCGCCGGCCTGCTCGATGACGTGGGCCGTCCACCCCGTCACCCGCGCCGCGACGAACAGCGGCGTGAAGGTGAGGGTGTCGAAGCCGATGAGGCTGTACGCGGGACCGGACGGATAGTCGAGGTTCGGGTGGATCCCCTTGCGCTCGACGAACTGCGACTCCAGGGCGTCGTACAGCGCGGCGACGTCCTCCCGGCCGTAGTGCGCGACGAGGGTGTCGAGCGCGGCCTTCATGGTCGGCACGCGGGAGTCGCCGTTCTTGTAGACGCGGTGCCCGAAGCCCATGATCTTGCGCTTCTCGGCGAGGGCCTTGTCGAGCCAGGCCTCGACGGCGTCCGCCGACCCGATCTCGTCGAAGATGTGCAGCACGGCCTCGTTCGCCCCGCCGTGCAGCGGGCCCTTGAGCGCGCCGATGGCCCCGACCACAGCCGAGTAGATGTCGCTGAGGGTCGAGGTGATGACCCGGGCGGTGAAGGTCGAGGCGTTGAAGGAGTGCTCGGCGTAGAGGATCATCGACCGGTTGAACGCGTCGACCACGACGTCGTCGGCCTCCTCCCCGAAGGTCATCCAGAGGAAGTTCGCCGAGTAGTCGAGGTCGTCGCGCGGAGCGATGAGCTCCTGGCCGCGACGGCGACGCTGACCGTAGGCGACGATGGCCGGCAGCGCCGCGAACAGGCGGATGCTGCGCGCCAGGTTCTGCTCGGGGCTGCCACCGGCGTCGAGCACCGAGCCGCCGGCCTCGGGGTCCGATGCGCCGATCAGGCTGACCGCGGTGCGCACCTCGTCCATCGGATGCGCCTCGAGCGGCACGAGATCGATCGCGGCCTTCACGTTGTCGGCCAGGGCGCGGTGCTTCCGCTCCTCCAGCCGGAACGCGGCGAGCTCGTCACCCGTCGGCAGCTCGCCGTTCCACAGCAGGTACGCCACGGCCTCGAAGGACTGCGTGTCGGCGAGCTCCTGCACGGGATAGCCGCGGTAGAGCAGGCTGTTCGTCTCGGGGTTGACCTTCGAAATCGCGGTCGTGTCGACGACGACCCCCGCGAGGCCCTTCTTGATGTCCGGCTCGGTCATGGTCACTCCTTCGTAACGGTGAAGTTGAAGACGCCCGAGTCGAAGTGGTTGTACGACTCGTAGTCGATCAGCTCGTAGAGGTCGGCGCGGTGCTGCATCTCCCCGAGCTTCGAGGTCAGGTGCCCCTCGTCGTTCAGCGTATCGAGCGCACGACCCGCCGCCCCCATCGCGATCCGCAGCAGCGACACGGGCCAGATGACCATACGCACCCCGGCATCGCGGAGAGCGTGGACGGAGAACAGCTCGCTCTTGCCGAACTCGGTCATGTTCGCCAGGATCGGCACGTCCAACGCCGCGGCCATGGCCTCGAACTCGCCGATCGTGCGCATGGCCTCGGGGAAGATCGCGTCCGCCCCCGCGTCGACGAGGGCCTTGGCCCGGTCGATCGCCGCGTCCAGCCCCTCGATCGCCCGGATGTCGGTGCGCGCCATGATGAGGAAGTTCTCGTCGCGACGGGCGTCGGCGGCGGCGCGGATCCGCTTGATCGCGGTGTCCTCGTCGACCACGGCCTTGCCGTCGAGGTGACCGCAGCGCTTCGGGTTGATCTGGTCCTCGATGTGCGTACCGGCGAGGCCGGCGTCTTCGAGCTCTTGGATCGTGCGCGCGACGTTCATCGGCTCACCGAAGCCGGTGTCGGCGTCGACGATCGCGGGAAGGTCGGTCATGCGGGCGATCTGCTTCGCCCGCCCGGCGACCTCGGTGAGCGTGGTGAGGCCGATGTCCGGCAGGCCGAGGTCGGCGGAGAGCACGGCCCCCGAGATGTAGACCCCCTCGAAGCCCTTGTCCTCGATGAGCCGGGCGCTCAGCGGATTGAACGCGCCGGGGAACCGCAGCAGCTCCCCCGAGGCGAGCCGCTCCCGGAACAGGCGCCGCTTCTCGGCCGGCGTCGTGGTGGAGTACAGCATCAGTTGCTCCCCTTCGATCGGTGTTCACAACTCAGGAGACCGGCGGGGGAGAGAGCCGTGTAGGCGGTCGGCCGACGCGTTCCGCGCCGAGTCTCCTGAGTTATGAACGGCGTGGGCATCAGAACAGACCGGCGGGCGCCGCGGCGTCGTCGAGCAGACCGGGCTTCGCGACGATCGAGAGCTCGGCGACCTCGGCGGCCGTGAGCTCGGGCAGGCGCTGCACGAGCTCCAGGAACCGCTCGATCTCGGCGGGCTCGAGCACGGGCTCCGCGAGCAGGCGGAACTTGGCGATGTAGTTCTCCCGCGCGAACGGGCGCGCGCCGAGGGGGTGGGCATCGGCGACGGCGATCTCGTCCACCACGGTCGAGCCGTCGGTGAGGCGGATCTCGACGCGGCCGCCGAAGGCCTTCTCGTCCGGGTCCTCCGAGTGATAGCGGCGTGTCCATTCCGCGTCCTCGGCCGTGGTGATCTTCTGCCAGAGCGCGACGGTGTCGGGGCGGCCGGCGCGCTCCGGCGTGTAGGAGTCGACGTGGTGCCAGCCGCCGTCCTGCAGCGCCACCGCGAAGATGTACGGGATGGAGTGGTCGAGCGTCTCGCGGGAGGCCGTCGGGTCGTACTTCTGCGGGTCGTTCGCGCCCGAGCCGATCACGTAGTGCGTGTGGTGGCTGGTGTGCAGCACGATCGAGGCGATGTTCGCGGGGTCGCGGAGGGCCGGGTTCGCGGTGCCGAGCTTGCGGGCGAGGTCGATCCACGCCTGCGCCTGGTACTCCGCGGAGTGCTCCTTCGTGTACGAGTCGAGGATCGCGCGCTTGGCCTCGCCGGCGGCGGGCAGCGGCACCTCGTAGGCCGCGTCCTTGCCGTCGAGCATCCAGGCGATCACGCCGTCCTCGCCTTCGTAGATCGGCGCGGGGCTCGTCTGTCCGCGCATCGCCCGGTCGACCGCCTCGACGGCCATCTTCCCGGCGAAGGCCGGGGCGTGCGCCTTCCAGGTGGAGATCTCGCCCTTGCGGCTCTGACGCGTGGCGGTCGTGGTGTGCAGCGCCTGACCGACCGCCTGGTAGATCGTCTCGACGTCGAGGCCGAGGAGCGTGCCGATACCGGCGGCGGCGGACGGGCCGAGGTGCGCGACGTGATCGATCTTGTGCTTGTGCAGGCAGATCGCGCGCACGAGGTCCATCTGGATCTCGTACCCGGTGGCGATGCCGCGAACGAGAGCGCGACCGTCCTTCCCCGCGTGCTGCGCGACCGCGAGGATCGGCGGGATGTTGTCGCCGGGGTGCGAGTACTCGGCGGCGAGGAACGTGTCGTGGTAGTCGAGCTCGCGCACGGCCACGCCGTTCGCCCAGGCCGCCCACTCCGGGCTGGTGCGGCGGTCGAGCGGCGTTCCGAAGAGGTTGGCGCCGGCCCCGCCCGTCGAGACGGGGTGGCTGAACGCCTGCGCGCGGGCGGCGACGATCGGCGCGCGGGTGAGGGAGGCCGCGGCCACGGCGGCGTTGTCGATGATGCGGTTGATGATCATGTCGACGACGGGCTGCTCGACCTCGACCTGGTCGACCGCGACCTCGGCGATCTTCCAGGCGAGCTGATCCTCGCGGACGAGGTTCTCGGAGCTGGCGTGCACGCGGACGTGGTGGGTGACGGTCATGAGTGTCCTTCGCTGTCGGGGAGGGAGTCGAGTATGCCGGTGAGCGCGTTGTGCAGGTGCACGTGCGTGGCGTGGGCGGCGAGGTCGCCGTCGCGGGCCGCGAGCGCCTCGGCGATCGTACGGTGCTCGGCCGCGGAGGCGGCGAGGCGGGCGGGCTTGTCCCGCGCCATGCGCCGCACGCGGACGAGGTGGGTGCGGACCGTGCGCAGCGCCGCAGCGATGTAGTCGTTGGCGACGGCATCGTCGAGGGCCGCATCGAATCGCGCGATCAGGGCGTAGTAGGCATCGCGGCCCTCCGCCCTGGCGAGGTCCACGTGCGCGAACTCCGCGGCGAGCGCGGCGAACCGGTCGGCGTCACCCCGGACGGCGGCGAGCCGGGCGGAGGTCTCCTCCAAGGCGCGGCGGATCTCGAACAGGGATCGGATGTCGTCGGCGTCGAGGTCGGCGACGACGGTGACGCGGGGCGACTGCTGCACGACCAGACCGTCGGCGGCCAGGCGACGCAGAGCCTCCCGCAGCGGCGTCCGGCTCACACCCAGGCGCTCGGCCTGCTCCACCTCGCCGAGCACGTATCCGGCCGGCAGCTCCCCGGACTGGATGCCGTCGAGGAGCGCCGCATAGGCACGATCGCCCATGGACGTGCGCTCGGCAGGGAGGACCATTCCGTCAGTGTATACATAAACCGCCCGACGTGGTCCACTTCTTCGGCACGAGGGGTCCATTCGTATACATAGTCTCCGTCCGCCCGCCCCCATCCGGGAACAGCTTCGGAGATCGCTCGGGACACGCCGCACGGCGGGGCCGGGGGCCGGCGTGTCGGCTCCGATGTCCGAAGTTGTGCGCGCAGGACCGGGCTCAGGCGGCGGGGCGGGGCTCGCCAAGCTTCACCACGACCACGCCGGCGAGCACGAGCACGCCACCGAGGGCCTGCAGCGGGCCGGGGAGCTGTCCGAGCAGGAGCCAGCCGAAGAGCAGGGCCGCCACGACCTCGGCGAGCGCGACGAACGAGGCCAGCCGGGAGCCGAGCATGCGCGTCGAGACGATGCCGAGCACGTACGCGAGGGCCGTGGCGATCACGCCGATCGCGAGGACCGGCACGAACCACGGCACCGCGCCGAACCGGTAGTCCACGTCGGCCGTCGTCCATGCGAACGGCAGCACGCCGACGAGCCCGGCGAGACTCAGACCCACGGCGCCGAGCAGCAGGCCGCTGCCCGCGAGGGCGATCGGCGGGATCCCGGTGTCGGCTCGGGCGGACAGCACGAAGTAGCTCGCGGCACCCACCATCGCCCCGAGCGCCCAGAGGACACCGACCACGTTCACCTGCGCCCCGGTGACGATGTCGAGCATGAGGACGAGTCCGACGAAGGCGATGCCTGCACCGAGGATGCTGCGCCGCGTGGGACGCTCGCCCCGGCGCAGCCAGAGCCAGAGGAGCACCGCGACCGGGGCGGTGTACTCGATGAGCAGCGCGATCCCGACGTCCATCACCGCGACGGCCTGGAAGTAGCAGAGCTGGGTGGCCGCGACGGCGAGGAGGCCGTACGCGCAGACCATCCCCGCGTTCCGGCGCAACGCGCGCCACCGCCCCCGCAGCGCGAGGAGCGTGGGGACGAGCAGCACGAGCGCCGCGACCCATACCCGCACCGTGACGGCGGCACCCGGCGTCCACCCCGCATCGATGAGCCCGCGCGCCCAGGCCCCGGAGGAGCCGAACGCGAAGGCGGCCGCGACGGCGAGCGGGAGACCCAGGCGCATGCCGGTCCGCGTCCGGGTGATGTCATCAGCCACAGCGCTCATGAGACGTGACGCTACGCCGACCGGAGTAAGCTGTCAATATGGTCTTCACCGATGACACAGAGGATGCGCTGCGCGCGGCGGTCTGGCTCGCGAACTCGGCGGAGGACCCGGACACCCTCGTCGACATCGAGGACGAGAAGACCTTCCTGCAGGTGTTCCCCTACACGGGGCGCGTGGACGGGGACACGGTGGAGCTGGACGACCTCCGCGCCCTACGTCCGCGGCTCCGCGCGATGCTGTTGGCCCCGCGCGACGAGATGGCCGCGCACGTCAACGCCGCCCTCGCCGAGGTGCGCCTGACCCCTCGCCTCGTCCGCCACGGCGAGCTGGACTGGCACCTGCACGGCCTGGCCGACGAGCGCCCGCTCGCCGAACGCGTGCTCGTGGAGACGGCGATGGCCCTGATCGACGTCATCCGCACGGACGAGGGCTCCCGGCTCACCGTCTGCGAAGACGCGACCTGCCAGGCGATCGCGCTCGACCTCTCCCGCAACCGCTCCAAGCGGTACTGCTCCACGAGCTGCGCCAATCGCAACGCCGTAGCGGCCTACCGCGCCCGCCGCGCCGCCGGCTGACCCCGTCGCCCACCACGCTCGGAGTCCGCCTTCTCCGAGCGTGACCTGATGCTGCCCGCTCTTCACAAACGATTATCGATTAGTGTAATGTCGCGAGCGGCCCTCCCTCATGCATCAGGAAAGGATCAACGATGATCAAGGCCCGAGTCCTCCCCCTCGCCGGCATCGCGGCGGTATCCGCCCTCGCCATCGCCGGCTGCTCGACCACCGCCGGTGACGACGGCGGCGACGCCGGCGGCGACGTCACCGTCCGCATGCTCGTGAACGTCACCCCGAACCTGACCGAGGAGTTCTGGAACGATCTCGTCGCCCCGTTCGAGGACGCCAACCCGAACATCGACGTCGTCATCCAGAACCCGGGCGCGGAGGGGGTCGAGGCCGCCGTGCCGCGCCTGCTGGCCGCCGGTGACGCTCCTGACGTCGTGCAGTCCATCGCCCCCACCACCAAGCTCGCTCCCGAGCTCGTCGATCTGTCGCAGTACGAATGGGCCTCGTCCGGCCCGCTCGCCGACCAGTACTCGATCGACGGCAAGAACTACATGGCCGGCATCGGCGTGCAGCTGCAGAGCCTCTTCTTCTACAACAAGACCGCCTTCGAGGAGGCCGGGATCACGGAGCTGCCGACGACCGTCGACGAGCTCACGGACGCCCTCGGCAAGCTCAAGGACGCTGGGTGGACCCCCGTCCAGACCGGCGGAGACTGGATGACCAGCCACACCCTGCAGGCGCTCGGGCTGCCGACCATCATCGCCGAGGACCCGGAGTGGTTCCAGGACATCTCGGCAGGCGACGTCACCTTCAGCGAGACCTACGGCGATGCGGTCGAGACCTACGCGGACTGGGTGTCCGAGGGCTACATCCCGGGCGACGCCCTGGGCATCAAGTACCCGGACGCCGAGCAGGCCTTCCTCTCGGGCAAGACGGCGGTGTACTCGATGGGCAGCTGGTTCGCGGGCACGCAGGCGAAGGCCGCCGACTCGGCCGACATCGGCGTCTTCCGCGCCCCCGCCACGAGCGCCGACGAGCAGCCCGCGATGGGCGCCAACATCGCCAGCCCGTACTCGATCCTCAAGGCGAGCAAGAACCAGGACGCGGCGGCGAAGCTCATCGAGTTTCTCACCACCGATCAGACGGCGGTCAGCGACCAGCTCGCGGTCGACGGCAACTTCCGCGACGGCTACGAGTACGACATGACGCCGCTCGGCGAGGAGCTGCTGCAGATCGTCGCGGACACCCCCGCCGAGGCCTACACGCCCACCGGCGGCGGCTACGGCGAGCGCACGCTCCCCGACGGCTACGCGGGCGAGATCAACACCCAGACCCAGGCCCTCCTCGGCGGCGCGCCCGCCGACCAGGTGCTGCAGGCCATGGACGACTGGTTCGCCGCCAACGCCGGCTGACCCTCGCGGCGCCCGGGACGCGACGTCCGTCCCGGGCGCCGTCCCGGCGCTGCCCCAGCGCCTCCCCCTGAACGCGCCACCGAGAACGAGAGTGCCGCCATGACCCCGCCCACCACGACCGCGCCGCCGCCGGCCGCCGCCGCCACCCCGACAGGACCATCGACGCCGATGAGCTCGCCCCCCGCCCCGCGCCGCCGCACCGCGCTGCAGCACTGGCGGAACCGGATCCCCGGCATCCTCATGGGCGGCCCGGCCGTCGCGGTCTTCCTCGCGATGTTCGTCATCCCGATGATCCTCGCGGCGGTGCTCAGCTTCACCGACTGGAACGGCTACAGCCTCAACTTCAACTTCATCGGCTGGGACAACTACATCAAGGCGTTCCGCAGCCCGCGCTCGACGCAGGCCGCGATCTTCACGGGCATCATCGCGGTGGTGGGCACGATCCTCTGCAACGCCATCGGCCTCGCGATCGCCGCCCTCATCTCCGGGCCCGGCCGCTCGAACACGATCCTGCGCACGATCTTCTTCTACCCGTACGTGATCAGCGCCCTCATCATCGGCTTCCTCTGGTCGGCGATGCTCTCCCCCACGGGCGCCGTCAACGGCCTGCTCAGCACGCTCGGCCTCCCGGCGATGCCGTTCCTCACGGACCCGACCTTCGCCAAGGCGAGCGTGATCTTCACGATCGTGTGGTCGCACTTCGGCTTCAACATGATCCTGTTCCTCGCCGGCATCAAGTCCGTCCCCGCGGAGTACTACGAGGCGGCGACCGTGGACGGCGCCTCGCGGTGGCAGCAGTTCCGCTCCATCACGCTGCCGCTCATCGCGCCCGTCTTCACCGTGAACCTCGTGCTCACCCTCGTCGGGCTCCTCAAGGCGTACGACGTGGTGCTGTCGCTCACCGACGGCGGGCCTGCGGGCTCGACGCAGACGATCGTCTACCAGATCCTCAAGGACTCCTTCGCGAACTCGGCCCTCGGCTTCGGCGCCGCGCAGTCCATGATCCTCCTCATCGTCACCGCGGTCGTCGGCCTCGCCGTCACCCTGGTGCGACGCCGCGCCGAGCAGAAGGCGACCGACTGATGAAGCAGACCCGCAACCGCCCGGCCCTCGCCGTCAGCACGATCCGGTGGATCGTCCTCGGCGTCGTCGCGATCACGATGCTGATCCCGATGTACACGATGCTGATCAACGCCTTCAAACCGCAGGCCGACATCATCGAGAACCCGCTGCTGATCACCCCGCAGATGTTCACGTTCGACTACCTGTGGGCCGCGATCACGAGCAGCAAGTTCAACGTGATCGCCGCGTACGGCATCACGCTGCTGTTCGTCGTGCTGGTGAACCTGTGCTGCATCGCCCTCGCCGCACCGGTCGCGTACGTCATCGCCCGCGGACGGTCGAAGTGGCACCTGGGACTGCTGCTGCTCTTCGTGTCCGGGCTCTTCATCCCGGGCCAGGTGACGCTGATCCCGGTGGTCTTCGTGCTCCGCGTGCTCGGGCTCATCAACACGATCCCGGGGTTCATCCTCTTCGAGACCGCGGCGACCCTGCCGGTGACGATCTTCCTGTTCACCGCCTACCTCCGCAGCGTGCCGCGCGACATCGACGAGGCGGCGTCACTGGACGGCGCCGGTCCCATCCGCGCGTTCTGGGCGTGCATCTTCCCGATCATGAAGCCCGTGGTCGCGACGGTCGTGGTGCTCAACTCGATCGGGGTGTGGAACGACTTCGTGAGTCCGCAGATCATCCTCGGGCCGAGCTCCGGGATCTACACGGTCACCACCGGCGTCTACGCGGCGGTCGGACAGTTCTCGACCGACTACACGCAGGTGTTCCCGACCCTCCTGCTGGCCGTGCTGCCCGCGATGGTGTTCTTCATCGTGATGCAGCGCCACATCATCGGCGGCCTGGTCGCCGGAGCGACGAAGGGATGATCGTGCCGGAGACCCCGCTCACCCGTCCGCTGCGCACGATCCCGGCCTGGGCCGTGCTGCAGCGCCGGCTCTTCGCCGAGGTCGAGGAGGCCCGCCGCCTCTTCCGCGACCGCTACACCCTGCCGGACGGCCGCCTCCGCGGCGTCGCCGAGTTCATCGACCGCGACGGCGTGGACGACCTGTACGAGCCCTTCTTCAACTGGCCGGCGTTCTATCTGCTCGGCGGCCCCGACGAGGTCCTCGCCGACGCCAAGCGGCACTGGGAGGGCGTGACCGTGCAGCTCGCCGAGGCGGGCATGCTCGCCGAGGAGTACGACAACGGCTACGACTGGTTCCATCAGGGCGAGTCGCTGTTGTTCCTCGCCGGCATCTGCGCCGCCGACCCGGCCGATACCGCGTTCGCCGCGCGGGCCGCCCGGTTCGCGGCCCTCTTCACCGACCCCGCGAAGGGCAACTACGACGCCGAGCGCAACATGATCCGCTCACCGCACAACGGAGCCCTCGGCGCCCGCGAGGGGCTGGACGAGAAGATCGTGCCGTACTCGGCGGATCGGGACGAGATGCGCCCGTACGGTCTGCCGCTGCACGGCCTGGACGGCATCGCCTCCTGGGACGACCTCGCCGACCCCGCGCACGCGCAGCGGATGGCGGAGGAGATGCAGCGCCGCGCGGCCGGCGACATCGCCGTGAACCTCGCCGCGACCTCCCTCGCCGCGAACCGGTGGCTCTACGACGGCGACGAGGAGGCGGCCGCCTGGATCCGCCGGTACGTCGACGGCTGGCGTGCGCGGGCGGCGGGCGGGCTGCTCCCCGACAACGTCGGCCCCGACGGCACCGTCGGCTCTCTCCACGACGGCCGCTGGTGGGGCGGCCACTACGGCTGGGCCTGGCCGCACGGGCTGCACTCCGTCGGCATGAGCGCCCTGATCGGCGCGCTCAACCACGCGCTCGTCACCGGCGACGACGCCGCCCTCGACCTCGTGCGCACGATGCTCGACACGGTGCTCGCCGAGGCGCGCAGCGGCATCGTCGAGGAGTCCACCTACAGCCTGCGCGGCGGGTGGATGGCCCGGCTCGGCGCCGCCGCCACCGAGCCCGCTCTGCTCGTCCCCTACCGTCACGGCGCGGACGGCTGGTTCGACTACGGTCCGCTGCAGCTCGACCTCCCGCTGTGGCTGTGGTGGTGGTCGCGACGGGCGTCCGACCGGGAGCGGCTGGAGACCGCGATCGCCGGCCTTCCCGACTCCACCGACCTCGTCGCGCCGTTCCGCGACAAGGAGGAGGCGGGTCACGAGGCCGGCTGGTTCGCGTACCTCTCCGGCGACCTGCCCGATTATCCGGTGCGGGCGCTGGAGATGGCGCTCGGCCAGGTGGCACGCCGTGCCGCGATGATGCTCGCCGACGACCGCGACCCCGACGCCGCGCACCTGCACTTCTGGCAGCGTGTGAACCCCGTCGTGACGGAGGTGCTGACCCAGCTCGTCGGCGGGGCGCCGCAGGTGCTGTACAACGGCGGACTCGGTTTCACGGCCCTCCGCTACGAGGACGTCGACCGCGCCCGGCCCGGACTCCCGGAGGACGTCGCCGCGCTCGTGCACCGTCTCGACGACAGCGGCATCGGCGTGCAGCTCGTGAACACCTCTGCCGTGCACACCCGCACCGTGCGCCTGCGCGGGGGGCGCTTCGGCCTCGACCGGATCGTGCGGGTCACGGCGACCGGCGAGGAGCCCGGCTTCTGGCCCGGCGCCTCAGGTACCTACACGGCCCCGGACGCCCCGACCGTCACCACGACGTTCGACGTGGACGACGACCTCGTGGTGACCCTGCCCCCGGCGCACACCGCCGACCTCGACCTGACCATCGCGCGTGCGACCGGATCGCCGCGCCACCTGTTCCCTGAAGGAGACGCATGAGCGCCGATCTGATCCGACCCGACTTCGCCCTGCCCGTGCGGGGTGGGGCCTACCAGCGGCCCTCGCGCGAGGTGGTCGACTCCTTCGACGCGATCTCGTCCGCCACCGCGTGCGCCAAGCTGCACGGGCTCGGGATCCGCCGCAGCTACATCGACGGGCCGGAGCCGCTGAGCCTCGGCCAGCGCGTCGTCGGCTCGGCGCTCACCCTGCAGTTCATGCCGCAGCGCGAGGACATGGCCTCGGGCGACGGCCAGGAGTACGCCGAGCGGCACACCGCCCTGTGGCACGTGCTCGAGGCCGTGCAGCCTGGCGACGTGCTGGTGATCCAGGCCTACGGCAGCCGGTTCTCCGGGTGCATCGGCGACATCCTGGCGCGCTACTTCGCACGCAAGGGGGGCGCGGGGATCGTCGTGGACGGCCGCATCCGCGACGCCGGCCGCATCCGCGAGCTCGGGATCCCGGTGTGGTCGACGGGCACGACCCCGCACTACGCCTCGCAGTCGGAGCTCGTGCCGTGGGCCTACGACGTGCCGGTCGCGGTGGGCGGTGCGCTGTGCATGCCGGGCGACCTCGTGGTCGCCGACGACGACGGCCCCGTCGTGGTGCCGCAGGCCCTGGCCCCGCAGGTCGTGGACGACGCGCGCGATCATGAGGAGTGGGAGGTGTTCAGCCGTCGCCGCCTCGACGAGGGCGCGCGCCTGAGCGACTATTACCCGTTGACCCCCGACAGCCGCGAGGAGTACGAGGCATGGCGTTCCGTCCAGAGCTCCGTCCGCTGAACCCTGCCGTCGCCGCGCGCGACGACGTCGGACTCGGGTGTGCGCCGATCGGCAACCTCTTCGCCCCCGTACCCGACGACGATGCGGTGGCGACCGTGCAGGCGGCGCTCGCCCGCGATGTGCGTTTCTTCGACACCGCACCGCTGTACGGCTCGGGCGAGAGCGAGCGGAAGCTCGGCCTCGCCCTCCGCGGCGTGCCGCGGGACGACTACGTGATCGCGACGAAGGTCGGCCGGGTGCTCGTCGATGCGGACGGCCGCCCCGTCGCGGGCGCCGCGAGCGGACACGACTCCGTCGTCGACCTCAGCAGGGACGGCGTGCGGAGGAGCCTCGACGGCAGCCTCGCCCGGATGGGCGTCGACCGCGTGGACGTGCTGCACCTGCACGACCCCCTGGACGTGGAGGCGGCGTTCGCGACGGCACTCCCGGCCCTCGTCGAGCTGCGCGAGGAAGGAGTGGTGCGCGCGATCAGCGTGGGCCTCGGTCGACTCGATCCCCTGGAGCGCTACGTCGCCGAGGCGCCGCTCGACGTGGTGATGGAGGCCGGGCGGCTCACGCTGCTCGACCGCACCGCGCTGGACCGGCTGCTGCCGACCGCGGCGGCCCGAGGCATCGGGGTGCTCGCGGCCGCGGTGTTCAACTCCGGCATCCTCGTCGACCCGGTCGGCTCCCCCTTCTTCGAGTACAAGCCGGCACCCCCGGAGCTCCGGGAGCGGGCACAGCGCCTGCAGGCCGTGTGCGCCGCGTACGGCGTGCGCCTCGCGGATGCCGCGGTGCAGTTCCCGCTGCGGCAGGGTGCGGATGCGGTGGTCGTCGGGGCGCGCACCCCCGCCGAGGTGGACGCGTTCGCGGACGGCCTCGACGCCATGCTGCCCGCCGCGCTGTGGGACGCCCTCGATGCGGAGGCTGCATGACCGCGCGGCACGGGAGCTGACGTGCGGATCGTCGACGCCCATGTGCACGTCTGGGATGCGGACGCCGTGCCGATCCCGTGGTTCCGCGACGACCTCGGGCTCCCCCGGCAGGCCGCGGCCGCTCGTCTCGCGCAGGAACTGGCCGACGCCGGCGTCTCCTCCGCCATCGCCGTGCAGGCCGCGGACTCGGTGGCGGAGGCGGAGTGGCTGACCGCGACGGCCGCCAGGGACCCTTACCTGCGGCGCGTGGTGCTGCAGTACACCCCCGCGCCGGGACGAGCCGCCGGCGCCACCGCTGTCGCGTTCTCCCCCGCCGTGGTCGGCGTGCGCGCCGCGGTGCCGCAGTACGCCGCGGATCTGTCCGATGTGGACGGCCTCGACGCCCTCGCCGACCACCTGGGTGCGACCGCCCGCACCCTCGAACTGCTCATCCGCCCGGATCAGCTGCCCGCCGCGGCCGCCCTCTCCCGACGGCACCCCGACACCGCGATCGTCGTCTGCCACCTCGGCCTCGGCGCCCGGACGGCCGATGCCGCATGGCTCTCCGCCCTCGCCGAAGCCGCGTCGGCACCAGGGGTGTCGGCGAAGGTCTCCGGACTCGACTTCGCGGCGCGCGGGGCGGACGAGTCGCGGGAACTGCTGCGCTCCGCCTTCGCCCTCTTCGGCGCGGAACGGCTGATGTACGGCAGCGACTGGCCGATGTCCACGCGGACCACGACCTACGCGGAGGTGCTCGCCGCGACCCGGCAGGCTCTCCCTCCCCTGTCCCCGGCCGAGGCTCGAGCATTCTGGTCCGGCACCGCCGACCGCCTCTCCCCCTTCACCGCGTAGCCCCCGCGCCGCAGTTTCGCACCGAGGTCGCAGGGACTCCGGGGATGGATGCGACCCCGTGCCGAAACTGCGACCTCGCGCCGGAACACCCCATCCCGGAAGCAGAGTCGCATCCCGTCGCGGATTCGCACCGCGTAGCAGGGGCTCCGGGGATGGATGCGACCTCGGTGCGAAACTGCGACCTCGCGCGGGGGTCAGTCGAGGAGAGTGCCGGCGGCGTGGGCGCGGAATAGGGAGGACGCGGCCTCTTCGTCACCGGCGTCCAGGGTGTCGAGCAGGCCCTTGTGCCAGTCCGCGACCTCGTGCCAGTCCCCCGTGAAGGTGGGGTCGCCGAGCACGTGCATGACGCGCAGGCTCGGCTCCAGGAGGTCCCACATGCGCGGGAGGTACACGTTGCCGCTGGCCTCGATCACCGCACGGTGGAAGGTGAAGTCGAGCTCGCGGAACCGGGCGAGGTCTTCCGCCTCGGCCGCCTCGTGCATCTGCGCGATGAGGCCGACGAGCTCGGCACGGCGGGCGGGGTCGAGCGCTCCGCAGGCCAGCCGTCCCGCCAGTCCCTCCAGCTCGACGCGCGCGACCTTGGCCTGCGCCGCCTCCTCCGCGGAATAGCTCGCGACGAAGTTGCCCTGATGCCGCACGTGCGACACGAGACCCTCGTGGGCGAGCCGCTTGAGGGCGTCGCGCACGGGCGCCTGGCTCACCTGCATCTGCCGGGCGAGCTGCGACTCCACGAGCTGCTCGCCGGGAGCCAGCGTGGAGTCCTTGATCATCGCCTTGATGAGCGCGTAGATCTGATCGGACAGCAGTCCGCGTTGCAGTCCGGCCGTGCCGAGAGCATCCGTCATGACCATCAGTCTACGTCCATTATCGACTATCGCTAATGGACGCGGCCGTGCGCCAGGCATCCGCGATGATGGCGGATCCGCGGGGTGTCGGGTGCACCCCGTCCGGCGCGAGCTCGACGACCGGATGCTCCTCCGCCGCCGCCGTGAAGACCTCGTGCAGGGGCACGAACGCCGCCCCGTGCTCCGCGGCGAGAGCCCGCACCGCCGCCCGCTTCCCGTCGAGGTCGTCGAGCCATGCGCGCTGCTCCTCCGTCACCGGGAGGAAGTACGGCTCCATGAGGATCAGCCTCGGGGCGTGCGCCGCCACCGCGCGGCCGAGGAGGTCGCCGAGCGTCGCGGCGAAGTCCTCGGCCGAGGTCGGGTCGCCGCTGTCGAACCGCCGCCACATGTCGTTCACGCCGACGTACACGGTCAGCAGCTCCGGCGCCGTCGGCAGCAGCTCCGCGTCCCACCGCGCGGCCAGGTCTCGGGCGCGGTCCCCGGCGATCCCGAGGTTGCGGACCGTGGCTCCCGCGGCCTGCAGCTCGGGGGCGAGGAGCGACACATAGCCGTCGCCGAAGGACTCCGGGTCGGAGCGATCCCGCCCCGCGTCGGTGATCGAGT
Source organism: Microbacterium sp. K36 (assembly GCF_004794355.1). Classification (NCBI taxonomy): domain Bacteria; kingdom Bacillati; phylum Actinomycetota; class Actinomycetes; order Micrococcales; family Microbacteriaceae; genus Microbacterium; species Microbacterium sp. K36. The sequence continues at coordinate 27,799 of NZ_SSDN01000072.1, forward strand.
CTCCGATGAAGGTCACCCGCATCGTGGCACGTCCTGTTCGTCGTTCTTGAGCTTCGGTCGCACCGAGATCGGGAGCTCGACGCTCGCGCCAGCGTACGTCACGGTGAGCGTGTGATGCGGGCGCACCTTGCTGCTGTCGAAGCCGCTGACCATGTCCGCCGTCACCTGCTGGGTGGTGCGGGATCCATCGCTCCAGTCCACGCCCAGCAGCATGCCGGTCACGTCGAGCTCCTCGCCGCGCACGTAGCGGGTCTTCGGGTCGGCCTCGGGGGCCCAGCAGATGCCGGTCACCGTCGCGGGCGGCGGCGTCGGCCGCACGGCCAGGGCGTTCGTCTTGCCGTAGTGGTAGACGTTGAAGAAGCCGTCGGCACCGATGCGGAGGTTCTCTCGGGCGTCGATCATGTTCCACACCGTCACGTCGTCCACCCGGAGCACGATGCGCGTGCCGCCGTCCTCGGCGACGGCGCCGAACTCGATCCGGTGCGTGGAGCCCGGCTCGATGACCGTGTTGGGGATGCTGTCGAGCATGGTCTGCCCCGGGGTCCAGCTCTGGAACTCGATCACGTCCTCCTTGATCACCGCGAGGTACCCGGTGTTGGAGTTCTGCCAGGCCGGGAGGCCGGTCTGGTCGGAGCGCGCCTGGAAGCCGTACCAGCCGCCGTCGAAGGCGCCGAACTCCGCCTCGAACTGCAGCAGGGTGTCGCCGAAGCGCTCGGCCTCGTAGCCGTGCACGCCCTGACCGCTGATCACGACACCCGTGTCGTCCACCGCGATGAGGTCGGACTGGCTCCAGTTCTCCCCGTCCTTCAGCTGGCCGTCCAGGTGGGTGGTCGGGTACTCGGCGTCATCCACGGTCACGGTGACCGTGTCGCTGAGGCTGGGATCGGCGACCGAGGTCGCGGTGATCGTCGCCGTGCCGGCCGTCACCCCCGCGATCCGTCCGCCGGAGACCGTGGCGACTTCCGGGCTGTCGGTCGTCCAGGTGACCCGGGCGTCGCTGGCGTCCTCCGGGGCGACCGTGGCCGCGACCGACCGCCGCTCCCCCACGGTCAGCCCCACGGCGTCGGCGTCCAGGCTCACACCCGTGACCGGCACGCCGGAGAGCGAGAACCCGATGTCGTCGAAGTCGAGCGAGGCGTAGTTCTCCACGTAGAACCCCACCCGACCCGCTTTGCCGGGGCCGGGGTCGGCGCCTTCCAGCGCGATCGCCCCGTTGACGGAGATCCGGATCTGCCCGTCCTGCACCGCGATGCGGACGTGCGAGGTCTCGCCGGGGGTCAGGCCCTGCGCCGCCGGCACGACCTTCTCGGCGACGACCTTCCAGGCGTCGTCGAAGATCGTCCAGGTCGGCCCGGCCGCGGCCTGCCGGAAGCGGATGTAGCCGCCGCCCTTGCCGTTGCGGTCGTAGACGATGAGCCCCGCGTTGGCGGGAGTCGTCGCCGGCGCCGTGACGTCGAAGTCGAGCACGAACTCCGTGAAGTCCCGCGGCAGGATGCTGTTGGCGCCCTTGAGGATGCGGTACACCTTGTCGCCCGACGCATCCACCTGGATGCTGCGGTTCGGGTCGGTCGGCCAGCCGTTCGCCCCCGACTCGAAGTCGGTGAAGTGCAGCACGCCGTCGCCCTCCTCGACGATCACCTCGATGGTGGCGGTCTTGGCGGCATCGGCCTTCGCCGTCGCCGTGACCGTGGTCGTGCCGGGGCCCATGCCGAGCACCACGCCCTTGTCGTTGACGGTGGCGACCGCGGCATCGGCGGAGGCATAGGTCACCGCGGCGTCGTCGGCGTTCCAGGGCAGCGGCACGGCGCGTACGCGCACCTCGTCGCCCGCGTCGATCGTGAGCGTGTCGCTGTCGAACGCGATGTCCTCGAGCGGGATGGTCTGCGGCTGCTGCGTCTGCCCGATCGCGCCGTCGACCCCGATCTCGCCGAAGGCGATGGCCTCGAAGCCGGGGATCTGGTCGAACACGGCCGCATCGGCCTTCAGCGTGTAGTCGCCGTTTGCGGCGTCCACGAAGCCGGGGTCGGCGTCGGCCACCCAGTTGTTCTCGTAGTTCAGGAGGTTCTTCCCGTCCTTCGCGCCGTGCTCGTTGACGCCGGCCATCCGGGCCCGGTTCGGGTTCCACACGACGTTCTCGGCGAACGTGCTGTGGTTCGGGAAGTGGTGGTCGTCCTCGAAGAAGTGCGCGAGCTCGGGGTACTTCGTCAGGTACGGCGTGCCGACGAAGTCGTTGTTGTCGGCGAACACCTTCTCCCAGGCCGGCATGTAGTCGCGGTCGACGACGTTGCCCTCCTGGTCGCCCATCCACTGCTCGTAGTTGTCGTACGGGGCGTAGGCGTCGACGAAGACGTTGTTGCGCGCCTCGATGTAGTCGGCCGAGCCGCTCTTGATCGCGCCGTTGCCCATGTTCACGAACACGTTCTTCTCGATCGTGAGGTCCCACGTGAAGTTGTCGGCGTAGATGCCCTCGACGCCCGCCATGCCGATGCCGATGTCGTGGAAGTAGTTCTCCCGGAACACGTGGCCGCGCTGCTGCGGGGTCTTGCCGGAGTTCATGTAGATCGCACCGAGGTCGTGGAACTGCTTGCAGACGTCGTACACCTCGTTGCGTTCGAACAGGTGGTCGTTGCCGTGCACGATGATCCCGGGGTGCGGAGCGTCGTGGATCTCGTTGTCCCTGGCGATGTTGCCGACGCCGTCGAACATCACACCGGGGTTGTAGGCCTTGTGGTAGTAGGCGAAGTCGGCGATCTCGGAGTTCTCGACCCGGTTGCGGCCGGGCTCGAGCGTCGTCTTGTCGCCGCCCTGGAGCACCACGCCGACGCCGCCGACGTGCGTGAGCCGGCTGTCGGTCACGGCGTGGTCGCGGCCGCCGCGGTTCACCGGGATACCGTCGTACGTGTAGCGCCCTGGCGAGTTGATGAGCACGCCGCCGTCGGTGAAGTTGCGGATGTCGCTGTGCGAGATCGTCACGTGCGAGCCGCCGAGGATCACCGCGGCCGTCGCACGGCCGTACTCCATCACGAGGTCGTCGAAGTTCACGTAGGAGGCCCCGTCGGCGCGGAGCATCGGCTCGTCGAGCGTCGTGACCGTCACGGCGCCGCGACCGGACGTGAAGGCCGCGTTCGGGATGAGGTACAGCTTCCCGGCGTCACGGTCGATGTAGTACTCGCCGGGGGCGTCGAGCTCCTCCAGCAGGTTCTGCGCGAAGTGGAAGTCGGGGAACCAGCTCTTCATGATCCCGGACATCTCGCCGTAGCGGAGGGTGATGGTCTTCGCCTCGGTGTCGATGCTCTCGATCTTGTTGTACGACCACTCCCAGCTGTAGCCGAAGATGCCGTCCAGCCACACGTCCTCGGCCTGCGTCCAGTGCTTCGGACGGTCGTAGCCGTAGCTGAACGTGCCGCCGCGCTCCTGCAGGTCGGCGTCGTTGCGGTCGGGCCCGGCGTCGATGATGTCGCCCATCTGCACGGTCGGGGTGGCCGCGTCGGCGTTGGGCCAGCGCGCGAGGGTCATGCCCTGGCCGTCGATGAACAGCTCCATGGGCGGCGTGGTGCTGACGTCGTTGGCCTTCCAGTAGCCGTGGCGGCTGAGCTGGCCGTAGTCGGTGATGCCCAGGTCGGCGAGATCGATCCCGACGACACGGTCGCGGGCAGCCGGGTCGATGATGCGGTCGGTCACCGCCGCGTCGTCGACCGCGGCGAACTGGTCGCGCGGCAGCTCGCGACCGCCGGTGAGGGTGGCGGTCTCCCCGGGGTACGAGCGGTAGGTGATGGGGGCGTCCGCGGTCCCCGAGTCCTGCGCGCCGATCTCGAACGACGCCGAGCGGGGGTACGTGCCTTCCCGCAGGTACACCGTGAGGCCGTCGTCCGGCAGGGCGGAATCCGCCTTCAGCGCGCGGATCCGGTCGCGGGCGCCTTCCAGCGTCGCGAGCGGGTCGTCGATCGTGCCGGAGGCCGTGTCGTCACCTCCCGGGGCGAGGTAGAGGGCGTCATCGTCCGCGGCCGCAGCCGCCGACGGGACCGCCGCAGCGAGGGCGGATCCGAACACCGCCGCCAGGGTCAGGCTTGCCAGTACACGCTTCATCGCGTCTCCGAACTGTCGCTTCCCGCACGGCCGATGCGCGCGGCGCCGCGGGAGCGGCTGCTCCGACCGTAGCCAATCGATAATCGACTAGCAAGGATCGATACTGATCGTTTCGGATCGGCGGACTCAGGTCGCCTAATGCGCCCGGGCCGCGAGGAGGGAGGTCGGGATGTGTCCGATCGCGAGGATCACCGCGGCGAGCGCGATCCACGGGTTCTGCAACCAGGCCGCCGTGCCGAGGAAGGTGGCCACCGGCGCGAGGGCCATCGGGACCGGGATGCCGAGGACGGTGTCGAACAGCGCCGACCGGGGCCGGCCGCGACGGAGGTAGCGGATCCAGAGGGCCCCGTACGCGAGCACCGCCAGCGCCACCGGCACCGCCCACCCCCACGCGAGTGGGCCGGCCGCCGTGATCGCAGGGACCGTCATGCAGAGCGCTCGCCCTGCCCTCTCGAACACGAGGAGCACGCGGGGCACCGCCGGGCTCTCGAGCTTCGGCCTCGGCGGGAAGGGGATCAGCAGCAGGTTCGGCACGAAGATCGCGAGACTCACCGCCAGGCCGAGCAGTGAGAACCCCATGTCGCGATCGTACCGAGGGCGCCGTCCGGGTGAATCAGTTCACAAAGCAAACACTTTCCACCACTTTCTGACTATTGCGCTCTCCAGTTGACGTCGCTGTAATCTGCCGGAAATACTGAGGAAGCCCGAGACCGCACCGCGAGAGTGCGGACACATCACCCCAGGCCAAGGATGACCTAGATGACAGAACAGACCATCTCCTCACAGATAGGAACAGGTCGCCGACCCCGTCGCCTCTCGGACGGGATGTTCGCGCTCCTCCTCACGGCTCCCGGCCTCGCGCTCCTCGCCGCCGTGGTCGTGTACCCGCTGATCACGGCCCTCATCACCGCGTTCTACAAGCAGAGCCTCGTCGAGCCCGGCCGCGAATTCGTCGGCTTCCAGAACATCGTCGACGTGCTCACCGGTGAGTTCTTCCCGCTCCTCACCCAGACGCTCGTCTTCACCCTCGGCACGACCATCGCGCCGTTCGTGATCGGCTTCGGCCTCGCCCTCGCCCTGAACACGCGCATCCGCGGCGCCAAGGTGCTCCGCGGCCTCATGCTCATCCCGTGGCTGATCCCCGGCGTGGTCGTGTCGTTCCTGTGGATGTGGATCTTCAACGCCAACTACGGCGTGCTCAACGCCGCCCTGGAGACCGTCGGCCTCATCGACTCCCCCCAGGCGTGGCTCGCGAACCCCACCACCGCCATGATCGCCGTGATCGTCGCGAAGACGTGGCAGTCGTTCCCCTGGATGATGGTCATGCTCCTCGCCGGCCTGCAGACCGTGCCGATCGAGCTGCACGAGGCCGCCGAGATCGACGGCGCCGGCACCATCCGCCGCTTCTTCTCCATCACGGTCCCGCAGATGAGCGGCATCATCGGCCTCGTGATCCTGCTGGAGTTCATCTGGAACTTCCAGCACTTCGACATCATCTACGTCCTCACCGGCGGCGGTCCCGCCGGCTCCACCCAGACGTTCGCGACCGCGGTGTACGAGACCGCGTTCGACGGCTTCGACCTCGGCCACGCCGGGGCGATCGGCCTGCTCTGGATGATCCTGCTGTTGGCGCTCGTCGTCGTCTACGTCCGTCTGTCCGAGAAGGGAGAGAAGCGATGACCGCCGTGCTGACCGAGGAGACGGTGGCCGCCGTCTCCGCCCCGCCCGCCGCGCCCCGCCGTCGACGCCACCGCGCCGACCGCCGCGCCTCCACCGTGAGCGCCTGGATCGCCGTCGTCGTGTTCGGCGGGTTCGCTCTGCTGCCCGTGTACTGGCTGCTCGCGACCTCGCTCACCCCGCGCACGGAGGTGTTCAGCTACCCGCCGAAGCTGTTCCCCACCGAGATCACGTTCGAGGCCTACGCCGCGCTCGCGAACAACCCGGCCCTGTTCGGCTACCTCCGCAACAGCATCGTCGTCTCCGTCATCACCGCGATCCTCTCGGTGCTGGTGTCGGCGTACATGGGCTACGCGTTCTCGAAGTTCCGCTACCGCGGCCGCCGCAGCCTCATGTACTTCGTGCTGGCGTCGCAGATGTTCCCGCAGGCGCTGCTGCTCATCACCCTGTACGCGGTGTTCTCGGCCTACGGCCTGCTCAACACCTACACGGCGCTCGTGCTGTCGTTCACGACGTTCACGCTGCCGCTGTGCGTGTGGATGCTGAAGGGCTTCTTCGACACGATCCCGGACGAGCTCATCGAGGCCGCCCGCGTCGACGGCGCCTCCCGCCTCCGCATCATCCACTCGATCGTGCTGCCGCTGGCCGCCCCCGGCCTCATCGCTGCGGGACTGTTCGCGTTCGTCCGGGGCTGGAACGACTTCATCTTCGCCCTCACGCTCGCCGGTCCCGACAAGCAGACCCTGCCGCCGGGACTCGTCAACACGTTCATCGGCGAGGCATCCACCGCCTGGCCGGAACTCATGGCGGCTTCGCTCGTGGTCTCGCTCCCCGTGGCCATCGCGTTCATCGCCCTGCAGCGCTTCCTCGTCGGCGGACTCACCGCCGGCGCGGTCAAGGGCTGACCCGCACCACCCCCTCATCCGCAGTCCCTCGAAGAAGAGAGAGCACCCCCATGTCCGAGAACACCACCGTCTCCCGTCGCCAGCTCCTGCAGTTCGCCGGGCTCGGCGCCGCCGGCCTCCTCCTCGCCGGTTGCATGCCGAGCGGCGGCGGCAGCGGCAGTCCGTCCTCCTCCCCCGGCGCCGGGCTCGGCGCGGGGGACTTCACCGCCACCGACTTCTCCTTCTCCAGCTGGTCGCTCACCGAGGAGGCCGCCGCCCCGGCCACCCGCGCACTGCTCGACGGCTACAAGAAGACCAACGAGGTCGGCATCACCGAGGTCTCCTTCCCCTACAACGAGTACTTCAAGCAGCTCATGCTCCAGGTGCGCGGCGGGCAGTTCACCGGCGCCGCGCACGTCGACGTCGCCTGGCTCGCCTCGCTGGCCGCGCTCGGCAAGCTGGAGGACGTCTCGGCGCTCACGAAGGGTCGCGGCTACACCGCGTCGAGCCTGGACGCGACCCAGCTCGACGGGAAGCAGTACGCGTTCCCGTGGACCATCGGCGCGATCGGCCTCATCACCAACTCCGAGCTGCTGAAGAAGGCGGGGGTCTCCACGTTCCCGACCACCGTCGACGACTTCGAGGCGGCGCTGAAGAAGCTCAAGGCCCTCGGCGGCGGCCTCATCCCCTACGCCGCCTCGACCAAGGCCGCCCAGCTCAAGGACGTCCTCATCTGGATGCAGACGTTCGGCAGCGACCTCGTCAAGGACGGGAAGGTCACGATCGGCGACGACGCGAGCATCGAGGCGGTCACCTGGTACAAGTCGCTCTACGACCAGGGGCTCATCGCCGCCGACGTCGACCGCTTCGACGCCCGCTCCCTGTTCTCCCAGGGCCGCGCCGCCATCTACGACGACGCCCCCGTCGGTCGCGCGTCCGTCACGAAGGACTCGCCGGATCCCGACCTCGCCTCCAAGCTCGTGCCCGAGTCCCGCCCGGTGCTGAAGAAGGGCGACACCCCGCGCGCCCTCGTCTGGGGCGGCGCCATCGCCATCGTCGGCGGCGGCTCCGGCGACAGCACCCGCACGGCCGCGGACTTCGGCCAGTGGGCGACGAGCGACCTGAAGGCGGTGCTCGGCGACTACGAGCTGCGCGGACTGCCGCCCGTGACCGAGGAGGCGCAGGCCTCGAAGGAGGTGGCGTCCGACGCGTTCGGCGCCCGCTTCGCGGAGAAGATCACGGCGACCGCGACCACCAACCCGTTCTGGCAGTACCCGCAGTACGCCCAGATCGAGACCGTGATCGCCGACCGCGTGCAGGCCGTCCTCGTCGGTCAGCAGAGCGCCAAGGACGCGATGGCGCAGGCCGGCGACCAGGCGCAGAAGCTGCTGGGCTGAGGAGCATCGCCATGACCCTCCGCTGGAAGGCCGGCGCCACTGCTGCCGCCGCCCTCACCGCACTCGTCCTCGCCGTGCCCGCTCCGGCGGCCGCCGCGACCCCCGACGTCGAGACCGTGCCCGTCACGGTCGACAGCTCCAACCAGTCCGGCTGGTGGAACCCGCTCGTCGTCGACGGCGACGAGACGTACTTCGCCTACAACGTGCCCGGCTCGGTGGCGGCGAAGCATCAGGTGAACCTGGCCGTCCGCGCCGCCGACGGCACGTGGACCTCGGGCTGCCTGCGGCTGGCCACCGGGGTCTGCGCGGAGTACCTCGACGACAACGGCCACAATCAGCCGTCCATCGCGATCGACGGCGACGGGTACATCCACGCGTTCGTGTCGATGCACCACGAGCCCTGGAAGTACTTCCGCTCCACCGTGCCCTATGACGCGACCTCGCTCGTCGACGTGAGCGCCGAGATGCCCGACGCCGGAGCCGCGGTCTCCTACCCGGTCACCGCGCAGGGCGCCGACGGTGACATCTGGCTCATGGTGCGCATCGGCGCCGACCCGCAGGCTCGCCGTGACGGGGTGCTGTACCACTACGACCCCGTGGCCGGGACGTGGAGCCGCGAGACCACGATCGCCGCGGCCGTGAACCACTCCTTCTACCCGGACGACCTCGAGGTCGACGCGGACGGCAAGGTCCACGTGCTGTGGGAGTGGGGCCCGTGGCCCGCTGATCCCTACCGTCACCTCGGCTCCTACGCGGTGTACGACCCGGCCGCGGGCGGCTTCCGCGACGTCGCCGGGCAGGCGCTGCCGACCCCGATCCGCCCGGACACCCCCGGCGCCGTCGTGTGGCGCGGCTACGAGCCCGGCGAGACCATCGGCGACGCCGTGCCGGCGGTGCAGACCGCGAAGATGGCCATCGCCGACGGCGAGCTCGTGGGCGTGACCTACCGGTACGCGGACGAGACCGAGAACGCCTTCGACGTGCGGTGGGCGACCTGGACCGGCTCCGCCTGGACGAGCAAGACCCTCGTGGACACGGACGCCCTGGGTGGCGGCGTGCAGACCATCGCCGCCCTCGACACCACCACCGCCGGCGGCGAGACCCGCGTCTACGCCGTGGTGTCGGTGCAGGACTGCGGCATCACCCGCAGTCAGACGGTGCTGCTCACCGCCGGCGCCTCCGGTTGGACCGCCGACACCGTGGGCGCGCCGGTCGTGGGCCAGCAGCGCCTCCGCGCGGCCACCCGCGCCGACGGCACCGACGTCGTCTACCTCAGCGCCCCCGCCGTTCCCAGCGGAGGGACGCTCCGGCACGCCGAGGTCCCGCGCGACGGGCAGCCGGGGGCGACCACCCTCCCCGCCATCGTCGTCTCCCTCCGCGGCGACGCCGGCGGCGAGAACGTGGCGCTCGGCGGCACCGCGACCGCCTCGTCCCAGCTCCGCGCCGACACCGGTCCGGAGAAGGCGATCGACGGCGGCTGCACGGATGCGAGCCGGTGGATCTCGGCGGCCTCCGACACCCAGCCGACCATCACCGTCACGTGGGACGAGGCCGCGCCGCTCGACGTCGTCCGCGTCCGCAGCGGGTACACGGTCGGCCCGCCGCAGACCTCCGTACTGCGCGACTTCACCGTCCAGCTGCGCACCGCGAGCGGCTGGGTCACGGTCGGCACCGTCACCGGCAACACCCAGACGACGGTCGTGGTCGACGCCCAGGGGCGGACGGCCGATGCCGTGCGCCTCGTCATCACCGACCCGTCGGACTCCGCCACCGACGTCGCCCGCGTCTACGAGATCGAAGCGATCGCCGCGCGCTGAGCGGCATCATCCCCCCTCCCGAAAGGAAGCCATCCCCATGCGCACCCAGACCGTCGAAGCCGACATCATCGTCGTCGGCGGCGGCCTCGCCGGAGTGAGCGCCGCCGTCGCGGCCGCCCGCCTCGGCCGACGTACCGTGCTGATCAACAACCGGCCGGTGCTCGGCGGCAACTCCTCCTCGGAGGTGAGGGTCTGGGTGTGCGGAGCGACCGCCCACGGCAACCAGCGGTGGGCGCGGGAGACCGGGATCATCGGCGAGATGTACCGGGAGAACCAGTTCCGCAACCCCGAGGGCAACCCCGTGTACTGGGATGACGTGGTGCTCGACATCGTGCGCCGCGAGCCCAACCTCACGCTGTTCCTCAACACGGAGGTGCTCGAGGCCGAGGCCACCGGACCCGACGACGCCCGTCGGGTCCGGTCGGTCACCGGCTGGACGATGGGCTCGGAGATCCGCACCGTCTTCCGCGGGCCGCTCTTCCTCGACTGCACCGGAGACGGCCTGGTCGGACGGCTCGTCGGCGCCCGCCACCGACTGGGCAAAGAGAGCCGCAGCGAGTTCGGCGAGGACTGGGCGCCCGAGCAGCCCGTGCGCGAGTTCCTCGGCTCGACGCTCCTCTTCTACACGAAGGATCTCGGGCACCCGGTGAAGTACGTCGCGCCAGAGAGCGCGAAGGACATCTCGACCACCCCGATCCCCTCGTCACGCATCATCCGCAGCGGCGACAGCGGCGCGCACTACTGGTGGATCGAGTGGGGCGGCACGCTCGACATCGTCGACGACAACGAGGCGATCCGCGACGAGCTGCGGTCGGTGATCCTCGGCATCTGGGACCACATCAAGAACTCCGGCGAGTTCGACGCCGACAACCTGACCCTGGAGTGGATCGGCAACGTCCCCGGCAAGCGCGAGTACCGCCGCTTCATCGGCGACTACACGCTGCGCCAGCAGGACATCCTGGAGCAGACGTCGTTCGACGACGGCATCGCGTTCGGCGGCTGGTCCATCGACCTCCACCCCGCCGAGGGGATGTACGCGACGGGCGCGGGCGCGGTGCAGCGCTTCTCGGACGGCGTCTTCGAGATCCCGTTCCGCTCGCTGTACTCCGTCAACGTCGACAACCTGCTCATGGCGGGCCGCGACATCTCGGCCACGCACATCGCCTTCGGTGCCGCCAGGGTGATGGCCACGTGCGCGGCGATGGGCGAGGCCGCGGGCACCGCCGCCGCCCTCTGCTACGCGCACGACGCCACGCCCCGCGAGCTGTACGAGCACCACCGTGCGGAACTCCGCCAGACGCTGCTCCGCGCCGACGCCTCCCTCATCGGAGTCGCGAACGAGGATCCCTCCGACCTCGCCCGCACCGCCGCCGTCACCGCGTCCAGCACCCTGCGCACGATCGGCACCCCGGAGAGCACCGTGGCCGCGGCGACCCCGCACACCCTGACGGACGACCTCGGCATCGTCGTCCCCGTGCACCCGCGCCTCGACACGACCGAGCTGCTGCTCGGCGCCGAGGTCGACACGCAGGTCACGGTGGAGGTCTGGTCCACCGGTCGTCCGCAGAACATCGTGCCCGCGGTGCTCGAGCACCGCACCGTGATCGACGTCCCCGCCGGGGGTCCGTCCTGGGTGCGGGCGGAGACGCCTTTCGGCCCGGAGGAGCCGCAGAACGCGATCATCGTGCTCCGCGCGAACCCGCAGGTGCAGGTGCAGCTCGCCTCCGAGCTCCCACCAGGGGTGCTCACCCTCGTGCACCGGGTCGACAACGACGACCGGAACGTGCAGGTCGACCGCGACGGTCTCCTCGTGCAGTGGCCGACCAAGCCGCTGCGCGGACGGGTGCCCGCGTTCCGCACGAGCCCGGACTCCGAGGCCGTCGCCCCGGAGCGCGCCGTCTCCGGGTACAACCGCCCGTTCGGCGGACCGCACCTGTGGGCGTCCGCCCCGGAGGCCGAGGGTCCGCAGTGGCTGCGCCTGGACTGGGAGCAGCCGGTCACGGCCTCCGAGATCCGCCTCGTGTTCGACGACGACGTGGACCTCGAGCTCAACACCCTGCATCACCACCGCAGCCCCGACGAGGTGCTGCCCCAGCTCGTGCGCGACTACCGGGTCGAGGTGCAGCAGGCGGGTTCCGAGGAGTGGCGCACCGTGGCGGAGGAACGCGACAACCGCCATCGCCTGCGGGTGCATCCGCTGCCGGACGACCTCGGCGCCCTCACGGCCGCCCGCCTCGTGGTGGAGCGGACGAACGGCGTCGCGGAGGCACGCGTGATCGCGTTCCGAGTGCAATCGTGACGGAGGGCGCTAACGTGAAGGGCATCCGTCGTCCCGGCGGAGACCGTCGTCCCTCCAGGAGGCCGCAGGTGACCACCTCGCCCGGCGGCCGCGTGCTCCCCGTCGCGCGGGCCACCCGCACGGGACTCATCGCGCTCGCGGTGCCGCATCTGGAGGAGCCGTACTTCGCCGAGCTCGGCTCGCGCATCGTCCGGGGCGCCGACGACCGAGGGCTGGCCGTGCTCATCGTGCAGACCGAGGGCGATCACGGCCGTGAGATCGACGTCGCCAACGGCGTCGGCCTGCCGCCCATCGACGGGCTGATCCACATCCCGCGCTCGCTCACGGTCGCCGACCTCACGCGCCGCACCTCCCCCGGCCCCTTGGTGCTGCTGGGCGAGCACATCCAGGTGAGCCCGTTCACGCACGTCACGATCGACAACCGGGCCGCCGCCTACACCGCCACCGAGCACCTGCTCGCGGTCGGCTGCCGCCGCATCGGCTTCGTCGGACGCCGCGACGCCCGCCCCTCGGACGCCGCCGACCGTCGGCACGCCGGGTACCTGGAGGCGCTGGCCGCCGCCGGCATCCCGGCCGACCCCGCGCTCACCGCGCAGGTCGACGCTTTCACGGCGGAGGAGGGCGAGCGCGTGGCGGGTGCCATGGCCACCGCGATCCCCGATCTCGACGGCATCGTCTGCTCGAACGACTCGGTCGCCCTCGGCGCGCTGGCCGCTCTCCAGGCCCAGGGGCGGAGCGTGCCGGGCGACGTCGCCGTCGTCGGCATCGACGACATCCGGGCCGCGCGCTTCGCCGTGCCCGCCCTCAGCACCATCGCCCCCGACCACGCCCGCCTCGTGGACGCGGCGTTCACGGAGCTCGAACGGCAGATCGCCGCGCCGCCGGGAGCGGATCTGCCGGTGCGGCATGTGACGGTCGGCGCCCGGCTGATCCCGCGGGCGAGCACGGCCCGATGACGGCGGCGGACTCAGTCCGCGAGGGCCGTCGCGAGCGCACGCTCGTCGCCGCCGTCCCGCGGCGCGACGTGCAGGGTGCCGACGTGGGCCGCGAGCAGCTCCCGCGCGCCGTCGTCGAGGCCGTCGTCGGTGACCAGGCGGTCGATGTCGCTGAGATCGGCGACGGTCGTGAGCCCGACCACGCCCCAGCGGGTGTGCTCCGCGAGGACGACGACCTCACGCCCCGCAGCCATGAGCGCCCGGTTGGTCTCGGCCTCCAGCAGGTTCATGGTCGTGATGCCGGCCTGCTCGTCGAGGCCGTGAGCGTCGAGGAACACGAGGTCGCAGTGCAGGTGCTCCAAGGCGCGGACCGCGACCGGCCCGACGAGGGCCTGAGAGGGCGTGCGCACGCCCCCGGTGAGCACGACCGTCTGCGTGTACGGGGCGTCGGCGCGATCCGGTGGCGAGAACAGGTCGGAGACCGGCAGGGCGTTCGTGACGATCGTGAGCTCGGGAACGCGCACGAGCTCCCGCGCGAGCGCCAGGGCCGTGGGTCCGCCGGAGATGCCGACCGCCATGCCGGGCTCCACGAGGTCCGCGGCCGCCGCGACGATCGCCCGCCGTTCGGCCGAGGCCGCCGGAGCCGGAACCAGACGTTGGAGGCCCCGCGCCCGCACGCCGCCACGGATGCGCTCGACCGCGCCCTCCTCGGCCAGCTGGTCGATGTCGCGCCGCACCGTCATCTCGCTCACCTGCAGCGTGGCGGCGAGCTCGCCGATGGAGGCGGTACCGCGATCGCGGGCCAGGGCGAGGATGCGCTCGCGGCGTTCCGTGACCAGCACGCGGTCTCCTTCCGATGGAGCCTCCAGTCTGCCACGCACCCCCGCCCGCCCCACTCCCGGAACAGGATCCCTCAACCCGCATGACCTTCCCCGCGCCCTATGCCACCTGGTTCCCCGATGCCGCATTCGACGGCAGCTACGGCCGGACCGAAGCCGACCTCCGTGCCGTGCGCCCGGTACCCGCGCCGCCCGGGTTCGCCGACCGCTGGCGACGCTGGCGGCGGGAGACCGCCGCGGTGGACGCCGCCCCCGTCGTCCTCTCCACCTCCGAGGAGCAGGGCCGTCGGGTGTCCGTCGTCGAGCACGCCGGCGTCGACGGCGTGCGACTGCGGGCCTGGGTGGTCGAGCCGCTCGACGGCCCTCCCCGCGCGGGCGTCGTGCACGGCCACGGCTACGGGGGTCGCGACGCGGTCGATCTCGCCCGGGTGCCGGACGACGTCGCGGCGATCTATCCCGTGGCCCGCGGGCTCGGCGTGCTGAACGCGGGGATCGGAGCGCCCGAGCCGACCCCGGAGCACGTGCTCGCGGGCATCGACGATCCGGAGCGCTACGTGCTCGGCCTCTGCGCCCGTGACCTGTGGCTGGCGGCCGACGTCCTCGTCTCGGTCGTCGGCGCGCTTCCTCTCTACTACGTCGGGGAGAGCTTCGGCGGCGGCATCGGCGCGCTCGCCCTGCCGTGGGACGACCGGTTCGTGGGGGCCACCCTCATCGTGCCGAGCTTCGGCCAGTACGACGAACGGCTGGCGGTGCCGTGCCTGGGGAGCGGGGAGACCGTGCGTCAGCACGTGCAGCGCCACCCTGAGGCACGGGAGGCGCTGCGCTGGTTCGATTCCTCCACCGCGATCGGGTTCACGGAGGTGCCCGTCCGCGTGGAGGCGGCCCTGTGGGACCAGTACGTGCCGCCGCAGGGGCAATTCGCGGTCGCCGCCGGGGCCCGCGACCTCGACCTGGCGGTCCTTCCGGCCGGTCACGCCGAGTACCCGGGGTCGGCGGACGTGACGGCGGCCGCCATCCGTGGCGGGCGCGAGCACATGGAGCGCGTGCTCGCCGGCTGACGGCCGTCGCGCGCGCGTCCTCCTCCGCGCAGGAGAGCACTGGACGCAACCTGTCATAACAGGTACAGTGAGCTTGTCATTACAGGTTGCGCGACGACGCAGCACCCGTTTCGAGGAGCATGGATGCCCGAGTACCAGACCCCGCCGATCTCCCCGATGGCGATCGCCTTCGACGCCGAGAAGCTCACCCTCTCCCCCGAAGGCCCCACCCTGACTCGGCGGATGTCCGACCTCGAGGGCCTGTTCCGCGACCACGACGCCTGGGCGGCCGCCGCCGCGGGCGAGGACCCGATCGTCTACACGGTCGTCAGCTCCCCGGTCCCCGAGATCGAGCGGGAGCTGCCGCAGTCGATCACCACGATCATGCCCGGCGACACGGGCGGCGAGCTCTGGATGACCAAGGGCCACCAGCACCCCGACCACCAGGGCGAGATCTACCTCGCGCTGCACGGCCGCGGCGGACTGCTCATGTTCGACGGCGAGCGCACCGAGTGGCTCGACATGCTCCCGGGCACCATCGGCTACATCCCGCCGGGCTGGGCGCACCGCTCCGTGAACACCGGGGACGAGCCCTACTCCTTCCTCGCCGTGTACCCCGGGGGCGCCGGCCACGACTACGGCTGGGTGCTGGAGCACGGCATGGGCTCGCGGGCGTACCGCGCGGAGTCCGGCGTCGACCTCCGCCCCTACGCGGAATAGGCTCCGGCCATGATCATCGCCCACGACCTCGGCACCACCGGGAACAAGGCGTCCCTGCACCACGACGACGGTCGCCTGATCACCGCGGTCACCGTGCCGTACCCGGCCCACTTCGCGGCCGGCGGTGTCGCCGAGCAGGACCCGGCCGACTGGTGGCACGCGGTCGTCACGGCGACCCGCGACCTCCTCTCCCGCACCGGCACCGCCTCCGCCGAGGTCGCCGGCCTCGTGGTCAGCGGACAGATGATGGGCGCCGTGCTGCTCGACGCGGACGGCGAGCCCGCACGACCCGCGATCATCTGGGCCGACACCCGCGCCGGCGCCCAGCAGCGCGAACTCGAGGCGGCGGTCGGCGCCGAGCGCGCCTACGGGATCCTCGGCCACCGTCTGAACCCCACCTACTCCGTCGAGAAGATCATGTGGGTGCGCGACAACGAACCCGAGGTATGGCAGCGCGTGCGTCGGGTGTGCGTCGCCAAGGACTTCATCGTGCTGCGGCTGACCGGGCGGCTCGCCACGGACCGCTCGGACGCCTCCGGCACCAACGCCTACGACCAGGTCGCGGGCACGTGGTCCCCGGAGATCCTCGCCGCGGCGCGGCTCGACCCCACCTTGTTCCCCGAGATCCTGGAGTCGACGCAGATCGCGGGTCCGCTCACGGCCGCGGCCGCGACGGCGCTCGGGCTGCACACCGGCGTCCAGGTCGTGATGGGCGGCGGCGACGGGCCGCTCGCCGCGGTCGGCTCCGGCGTCGTGGCCCCGGAGGACGGCGCCTACGTGTGCCTCGGCACCTCCTCCTGGATCTCCTTCGCGGCGGACGCCCCGCTGCACGACCCCGCGATGCGGACCTTCACGTTCGACAACGTCGTCCCCGCGTCGTTCGTGCCGACCGCGACCATGCAGGCCGGTGGCGCCTCGGTGCAGTGGATCGCCGAGGCCCTCTCCGTCGACCCCGCGCACCCGGAGACGGGGCGCCTCGTCGCCGAGGCCGCGAGCGACATCGACACCGACGACCTCTACTTCCTCCCCTACCTGCTCGGCGAGCGCTCCCCGCTGTGGGACCCGGATGCGCGCGGGGCCTTCGTCGGCCTCGCCCGCCACCACGGGCGGGCCCACCTCGTGCGCGCGGTCCTGGAGGGGACGGCGTTCAACCTCCTCACCTGCATCCAGGCGTTCCGCGAGGCCGGCGCGACGATCGACCGCATCGACGCCGTCGGCGGCGGGGCGCAGAGCGACGCCTACCTCGCCGTCCTCGCCGACGTCTGGGGCGTGCCGGTGCGACGCCGCACGATCGTGGAGGAGGCGAACAGCCTCGGTGCCGCGGTCACGGGAGCCGTCGGCCTCGGCCTCACCGACTTCTCCGCCGCCCGAGCGCTCAGCGAGGTCACCGCCGAGTTCACGCCCGATCCGTCCCGGCACGCGGTCTACGCCGAGCGCCACGCGCGCTTCACCGACGCGTACACGGCGCTCGCACCGTGGTTCGCCGGAAGGCCCCGCTGATGGGCGTCATCCTCGTCACGAGCCGTTCCTTCTCGGACGGCGACCTTGACCTGGTCGGGCGCGCCGCGCAGGCCGGCCATCGCATCCTCCGCGGCCCTGCCCACCACGACCTCGACGAGCTGCGCGTGCTGCTGCACGGCGCCGACGCCTGGATCGCCGGGACCGGACCGGTCACCGACGCGCACCTCGCCGCCGGCCCGAAGCTCAAGGTCGTGGCACGCTACGGGGTCGGCACGGAGGCCGTGGACCTCGCGGCGGCGCGCGACCGCGGCATCCCGGTCACGAACACCCCCGGCGCGAACGCGGACGCGGTCGCCGACCACGCGGTCGGCCTCATGCTCGCCGTTCTGCGCACGATCCCGGACGGCGACCGCCGCGTGCGGACCGGCGACTGGAGCGTCCGCCGCGGGCGGGAGCTCGGCGCCGCGACCGTCGGCATCGTCGGCTTCGGGCGGATCGGCCAGGGGGTCGCGCGGCGACTGGGCGGGTTCGGTCCGCGGCTGCTCGCCTCCGATCCGTTCCTGCCCGCCGACCTCGTGCGGGACCGCGGCGCCGAACCCGTCGACCTCGACGACCTGTTCCGCACCGCCGATGTGATCACCCTGCACGCCCCCGGCGGGCAACGGCTCGTCGACGCCGACCGCCTCGCCGGGATGCGACCGGGCACCGTGCTCGTCAACACCGCCCGCGGCGACCTCGTGGACGAGCAGGCCGTGGCCGACGCGCTCCGCGACGGCATCCTCGCCGGGTACGCGGCCGACACTCTCGACGGCGACACCGCCGCGCACGACAGCCCCCTGCTCGCGGCGGACCTCGCCGACCGTGTCATCGTCACCCCGCACCTCGGCGCCCAGACCACCCAGGCCGTCGACAACATGGGAGAGCTGTCGCTCGCGGATGTGCTCGCCGTCCTCCGCGGCGCCGACCCCGCCCACCCCGTGCCCCTGCCCGCGTCCGCTCCCGAGGAGAACCGATGACCACCGCCGCGACGTCCGCCCCCGCCACCGCCGACTACATGGGCTTCGTCGGCGTCACCACCGCCTCGTCGTCGATCATGAAGGTGTTCCCGCTGTGGGCCGACATCCTCGGCCTCCCCACTCGGACCCTCGTCGGCCACGACCTGCCGATGGATGCCGACCCCGCGCAGTACCGCGCCATGGTCGAGCAGATCCGCGACGACCCGCACCACCGCGGTGCGCTGGTCACCACGCACAAGATGAACGTGTACGCGGCGGCGTCCGACCTGTTCGACGAGCTCGACCCGTTCGCCGTGTCCTGCGCCGAGGTCTCCAGCATCGCCAAGCGCGGGTCCACGCTGTCCGGCCGCGCGAAGGACCCGATCACGGTCGACCTGGCGCTGCGCGACTTCCTCCCCGCCGACCACTTCGCGCGCACCGGGGCCGAGGTCGTGATCCTGGGTGCGGGCGGATCGGGCACCGCGCTGAGCTGGGCCCTCGCCGAGCGGGAGGATGCCCCAGCCCTCATCACCGTCACCGCGCGCACGCAGGATAAGCTCGACCACCTCCGCGAGGTGCACCGCCAGCACGGCACCCCCGAGGGACTCCTCCGCTACGTCGTCACCGAGACACCGGAGGAGGCCGATGCCCTGGTCGCCGCGGCGCCCGCGGGATCGGTCATCGCGAACGCCACCGGGCTCGGCAAGGACCGTCCGGGCTCCCCGCTGACCGACGCCGTCGTGTTCCCCGAGGGCGCGTACGTGTGGGAGTTCAACTACCGCGGGTCGCTGGAGTTCCTGCACCAGGCCGAGGCCCAGGAGGACGATCGCGCGCTGCACGTGGTCGACGGCTGGCGCTACTTCATCCACGGCTGGTCGCAGGTCGTGGCGGACGTGTTCGACCTCGACCTCACGCCCGAGACCGTCGAGCGCCTCGCGGAGGCCGCGGAGTCGGTGCGCTGATGCCCGCCGTGCGGACCGTCCTCGGCGACGTCGACCCGTCGCGACTCGGGCGGGTGGACTACCACGAGCACCTCTTTCAGGTGTCGCCGCTGCTGGTCGGCGACGAGCTCGACGACGAGGCCGCGTCCGGCGAGGAGGCCGGTCTGCTGCGGGCGAGCGGCTTCGAGGCCATGGTCGACGCCACCCCGTTCGGCCTCGGTCGCGACCCGGCCGCCGTCGCCCGCATCAGCGCCGCGACCGGGCTGCACGTGATCGCCACGACGGGTCGGCACCGCGAGGCCCACTACGGCGCTGACCATCCGATGCAGGTGTGGGGTGCGGACCGCCTCGCCGCCCTGTTCGTGTCCGACCTCACGCGGGGGATGCCGGCGGACGACGCCGCGGTGTTCGAGACGCCAGACGTGCCTCTCGCGGCGGGTCCCGACGGGCAGCCCGTCCGCGCCGGCATGCTCAAGGGCGGGGCCGACTACTGGCGCCTCAGTCCGTTCGAGCGGACGACCCTGGTCGCCGTCGCTCAGGCGCACCGGGAGACCGGAGCGCCCGTCATGGTGCATCTGGAGTTCGGCACCGCTGCCCACGAGGTCCTCGACCTGCTGGCGGCCGAGGGGGTGCCGGCGGATCGCGTCGTGCTGGCCCACGCCGACCGCGACCCCGACCCCGGTCTGCACGTCGCGTTGGCCGAGCGCGGTGCCCACCTCGGGTACGACGGCTTCGCCCGCCCGCGCACCCGCTCCGACGCGGAGCTGCTGGCCCTCACGGTCGCCGTGGTGGAGCGAGGGGTCGGCGACCGGATCCTGCTCGGAGGCGACGTCGCCCGGCGCACCCGGTACATCGCGTACGGCGGCATGCCGGGTCTCGCCTACCTCGGCGACCGCTACCTTCCGCGGCTCCGCGAGGCCGTGGGCGAGGACGCCGTGCACCGGATGCTCGTGACCACGCCGGCGCGCTTCCTGGCCCTCCACTCCTGACCACCCGAAACCGAGGAGTCGTCATGCCCGAACCCACCGTCCTCCACGCCGTCTTCACCGCGCAGCCCGGAGCCGCCGACCGGGTCGCCGCGCTGCTGCGGGACTTCGCCGAGGTCGTCCGCGCCGAGGAGGGCAACATCGTCTTCGAGGCCCACCGCCTCGTCGACGACCCTGACCGCTTCTTCGTCTACGAGGTCTACCGCGACGAGGACGCCTTCCAGGCCCACCTCCACGCACCCGCCGGCGTCCCCTTCAACGCCGCCCTGCAGGAACTCATCGTCGAGCCCACCTCGATCCTCACGTTCCTCCGCCCCCTCTGACCCCACCCCGTCTGCCCCCTCCGTCTTCCCCACTCCGTCTCCGTCTCCTCCGTCTCCTCCTCCCCCCTGCACGACCTAGCAACGCCCGCACGCCCACTCCGGCCTCCCCGCCCTGCCCCCGTCCCCAGGTCGTGCATCCGTCCCGCCTCGTGCCCCGTCCCCCGGGCTGACGGTCCCCTTGGGCTGACCGTCCCCGGCCCGAACGACTCCACTCGGCCATCCGGTTTCACTTGCACACCCCTGTCACGACGGCACGACCGAACCGCCCATCCGGCCACACCTCAGTCTCCCCGTCGTGCATCCGTCCCACAGTCGTGGATCCGTCCCTCAGGCCGGCTGTCCCCGTGCCGAACGACTCCGCTCGGCCATCCGGTTCACCTGCACACCCCTGTCACGACTGCACGACCGAACCACCCATCCGGCCACACACCGGTCCCCGCGTCGTGCATCCGTCCCATCCACGGCCCAGCCCCGGACCCACCCCAGACCCAGACCCAGACCCAGACCCAGACCTCCCCGACTCCGGACCCGGTTCGTCTGCACGACCCCGACACGGGTGCACGAGGAACCCGGGGATCCGGTCGTGCAGTCGCCCCGGGATCGTGCAGTCGGACCACGGACCTCGGACCACGGACCACGGACCACGGACCGGAGTTCCCCGGACACGACGAAGCCCCCCGCCCGAGGGAGAGGGGCTCCGTCGTGCAGGTCACTCGTAGAGGACCGCGGCGATCTTGTCGTCGTCGATGTTGTTCTTGTCGTACCAGTAGGAACCGGTGTCGTAGAACTCCTCGACGTCGTCCCCGTTGGCCGCGTCGTAGGCCGCCTGCACGACCTGGGCGCCGATGCCGATCGGGTCCTGCGTGATGGCGCCGGCCATGGTGCCGTCCTTGATGGCGTTGATCTGGGCCGCACCGGAGTCGAAGCCGACGATGGTGATCTTGCCCTTCTCGAGGCCGAGCTCGTTCACGGCGTTCACGACGCCGATGGCCGAGCCCTCGTTGGTGCCGTAGATGCCCTTAAGGTCGGGGTGGGCCGCGATGAGCGTCTTGGCGATGTCGGCCGACTTCAGGTGGTCGCCGTCACCGTACTGGATGTCGACGATCTCGATGTCGGGGTAGTCCGCCTCGATCTTCTCGACGAAGCCGTCGCGACGCTCGACACCCGTCGAGTTGATCTGCGAGTGGCCGACGATGGCGACCTCGCCCTCGCCGCCGATCAGCTCGGCCATGTGCTCGGCCGCCAGCGCGCCGGCGACCTTGCTGTCCGTCGCGGAGAGGCTGAGTCCGACGTCGCCGTTGCACGGGGCGTCGAAGTAGACGACGGGGATGTCCTTCGACTTCGCCTGCTCGAGCGGGGCGACGCACGCCTCGGGGTCGAGGGCGGCGTAGGCGATGGCGTCCGGGTTCTTGTCGATCGCGGCGGTCAGCATCTCGAGCTGCTGCGCGATCTCCGTCTCGGCGGCCGGGCCCTCGAAGGTGATCTTGACGCCCAGCTCCTGGGCCTTCTCCTCCGCGCCCTTCTTGACGGCCTGCCAGAACTGGTGCTGGAAGCCCTTCGAGACCATGGCGATGTACATCTCGCCGTCGCTGCTGCCGGTGTCGCCACCCGAGCCCTCTTCGATCACGTCGCCGCCGCCGGCACAGCCGGCGAACACGAGCGCGGATGCGGCCACGAGTGCCGCGAATGCGGTCTTCTTGCCGAATTTCATGGAAACTCCGTTGTTCTGTGTGGGTGCCGGCCAGGACCGGCGGGTGGACATTCGTGGTGCCTGTGCGGAGGGTTTCCGCGGGGTCCGGCCGGAGCCGGGGACGGCGGCGGGCACGGGTTTCGCCGCCGCCGTGTCTCAGGTCCGCTGGCGGTTGCGCAGCGAGTCGAGGAAGACGGCCAGCAGGACGACGACGCCGACGACGATGTTCTGCCACTCGGGCTGGATCGACATGATCCGGAGGCCGTTGACGAGGACGCTCATGATGAGCGCACCGATCACGGTTCCGAGGATCGAGCCGCGGCCGCCGAGCAGCGAGGTGCCGCCGATGATCACGGCCGCGATGGCCTGCAGCTCGTAGCCGGTGCCGATCTGCGGCTGGGCCGAGTCGAGGCGGGCGGCGATCACGATGCCCGCGATGCCGGTGAAGGCGCCGGCGAACATGTAGATGAGGATCGTCCAGCGGCGGGTGTTGACGCCGGAGAGGCGCGTGGCCTCCTCGTTCGATCCGATCGCGAAGGTGTACCGGCCGAGCAGCGTCTTCGACAGCACGAGCCAGGCGACGATCGCGAGGGCCGCGGTGATGAGCACCGCGTTCGGGATGCCGGGGATGAGCACGCCGAGCGCGATCTTCTTGAAGTCGGGAGCCGAGGTCGAGAAGTAGATCGGCGCGACGTTCGAGATGACGAGGGCGAGGCCGCCGGCGATCATCATCATGGCCAGCGTCGCGATGAACGGAGGCAGCCGCAGGAACGTGATGTTGACGCCGTTCACCAGGCCCATGAGCACACCTGTCGCGATGCCGCCGAGCACGCCCACCCACACCGGCAGGCCGAGGTTGGTGATGAGCACACCCGTCATCACGGCGCAGAGCGCCATGCCGGTGCCGATCGACAGATCGATGCCGCCCGTGATGATGACGAACGTCGTGCCGAGGGCGAGGATGCCGATGACCGCGGTCGACAGCAGCACCGTGGCGATGTTGCTGAAGGTGAAGAAGTTCGGGCTGGCGACCGAGAAGAAGATGACCAGGACGATCAGGGTGCCGAATGCGAGCGACTGCTGGAACTGCCGCTTGAGGAAGCCGGCGACGTCGCGCTTGTCGGTGTCCTCGTTGACGGCCGTCTGGATGATCGTCGTCGTCGACGATCCGGACTGCTGTGGGGTGCTCATCAGTCTTCCTCCCCGTGGGCTGCGAGTTGCATGATCTTCTCCTGGCTGGCTTCCTCGTTGCGGAGCGTCCCGGTGATGCGACCGTTCGCGAACACGGCGATGCGGTTCGCGACCCGGAGGATCTCGGGGAGCTCCGACGAGATGACGATGATGGACTTGCCCGCGTCGGCGAGCTGCTGCATGAGGCGGTAGATCTCCTCCTTCGCGCCGACGTCGATGCCTCGCGTCGGCTCGTCGAAGATGAGGATGTC
This sequence comes from Microbacterium sp. K36, assembly GCF_004794355.1. NCBI lineage: Bacteria > Bacillati > Actinomycetota > Actinomycetes > Micrococcales > Microbacteriaceae > Microbacterium > Microbacterium sp. K36. The sequence goes on from NZ_SSDN01000072.1 coordinate 51,328, forward strand.
GCAGTCGCGCATCAGCCACCGGGCGATGACGACCTTCTGCTGGTTCCCTCCGGAGAGGAGCTTGACGACCTGGTTGACCGAGGGGGTCTTCACCCGCAGCTGCTGGACGTACTCCTTGGTGCGGTTCTTGGCCTTGCTGTCGCCCATCCAGCCGATGCCGTTGGCGTAGGAGCCGAGCGACGCGAGCACGGTGTTGAAGGTGACGTCCTGCTCGAGCATGAGGCCGAGCAGCTTGCGGTCCTCGGAGAGGTAGCCGACGCCGTGCTTGACCGCGTCCGCGGGCTGCGCGATGCGGACGGTACGCCCGCCGATCGTGATCGTGCCGCCGTCACGGTGGTCCGCGCCGATGACGGCACGGGCGGTCTCGGTGCGGCCGGCGCCCATGAGGCCGGCGAATCCGAGGATCTCGCCCTTATGCAGCTGGAACGACACGTCCTTGAGGAGCTTCCGCGTGGAGAGCCCCTGCACGTCGAGCACGACCGGGTCGTTGAGGTGCTCGCGGGCCTGCGGGCGGGTGCCCTCGTCGATCACGCGGCCGACCATCATCTCGATGATCGTCGGGATCGTGATCTCGGACTTGTCGAGTGATCCGATGTATGTGCCGTCGCGGAGGACGGTCACCCGGTCCGCCAGGCGGCGCAGCTCGTCCATGCGGTGCGAGATGTACACGATGCCGGTGCCACGGGCCTTGAGCTGCTCGATGAGGACGAAGAGGGTCTCGACCTCGCTGTCGGTGAGGGCCGACGTCGGCTCGTCCATGATGAGGACCTTGGCGTTGAAGGACAGCGCCTTGGCGATCTCGACCATCTGCTGCTCAGCCACCGTCAGCTCGCCCACGCGCTGGCGCGGGTCGAGGTGGATGTCGAGGCGCTGCAGCAGCTCCGCCGTCTGCCGGTTGAGCTTCCGCTCCGACAGGAACGGGCCCGTCGTGGGCTCGCGGCCGACGTAGATGTTCTGCGCGACCGTGAGGTCGGGCATCAGGTTGAGCTCCTGGTGGATGATCGTGATCCCCAGCTCCTGCGCCTGCAGCGGGCTGGTGAGCTCGACCTCCTGCCCCTCGAACGTGATCGTGCCCTCGTCCTTGGTGTAGATCCCGGAGAGGATCTTCATCAGGGTGGACTTGCCGGCACCGTTCTCACCCACGAGTACGAGCACCTCGCCGGCGCGCACCTCGAGATGCACGTCCTTCAGCGCCTGGACACCGGGGAATCCTTTGCTGATCCCCTCGACCCTCAGGATGGGTCCACTCATGCGCTCACCTGCTTCCTTGAAGGTTCTGTCGCGATTGCGGCGGACCGTTCCGCCGTAAACATCGGATCAATTCTGCGACCTGCACCCGGGTCAGTGCAAGTTGTATCTAAATGTATCTAACGATCGGCGGCGAGGGAAGACCTGTAATAACATCTTGGTCTCGAACCGCCGCCCGGGCGTCAGTGGAGGCGGATCGAATCGACGGCGACGAGCTTGTCGCGGGTGTAGGCGTTCGCGTGCGCACCCAGCTCGTCGTTGTCGGTCCAGAGGTTGCGCCAAATGCCGAGCATGCGGCTGAGGTCGGGCGCGACCACCGCCGAGGAGAACGACTCGAACACGATGGGGCCGTCGTAGCCGATGCGCCCGAGCGCCTTGAAGAACGTGTCGAAGTCGACCGTCCCGGTGCCGAGATAGCCGCGGTGGCTCTCGCCGATGTGCACGTACCGCAGGGCGGGAGCCGCATCGAGCACCGGCGCGAACATATCCGACTCCTCGATGTTCATGTGGTACGTGTCCAGGTGGATGCCGAGGTTCGGGCGGTCGACCTCGCCGAGGTACGCCAGCGCCTGCCGCGCGGTGTTCAGCACGTTGGTCTCGTAGCGGTTGACGACCTCGAGCGAGACCGAGACCCCGCGCGCGGCGGCGTGGTCGGCGACCCGCGCGATGGTGCGACGACTCGCTGCCAGACCCGCCGGCGTCACCGGATCCATGTACTTCTTCATCGCGCTGTAGATCACCCCGCAGAAGTGCGTACCGCCGAGCTCGGCGAGCACGTCGACCGCGCGGAGCAGGAGCGCCTCGCCCGCGGCGACCACGGCAGGGTCACCGCTCGTGATGTCGGTCTCGTCGGAGAGCCCGAGCGAGGCGCTGACCGCGAGTCCGTGCTCCGCGAGGGCGGCCTGGGCGGCGGCAACGTCGAACGAGAACGGGTCCATCAGCGGGAACTCGATGAGGTCGAAGCCCGCCTGCTTCGTCTTCTCGACCGCGAGCCGGATGCCGTCCGCGTCGAAGGTCCCCGTCCAGACGAGTCCGTGGCAGCCGATGTTCATGAGCGCTCCTCCGGCGGGTGTCCGGCACCGTCGCCGCGCAGACTTGGCACGTTACAAGTCCGGTGTTCGAGTCACGCTACGTCGCCCTCCGCCGGGGTGTCAAGAACTTTCTTGGCACGTTACAAGTCCTCCGCTAGCCTGGGCCTCATCCGGCCGCGCCAGCGGTCCCATCGCCGAAGGAGGCCCATGCCCGCGAGCGTGAAGGATGTCGCGGCTCTCGCGGGGGTCTCGGCGTCGACGGTGTCGAACTACCTGAATCACCCGCACGTCCTCGGCGCCGCCAGCCGCGAGCGCGTGCGCGCCGCGATCGCCGAGCTCGGCTTCGTGCCGAACGAATCGGCCCGTCAGCTCCGCGCCGGATCGAGCAAGGCCCTCGCCCTCATCCTCCTCGACGCCTGGCTGCCGTACTTCAACGACCTCTCCCGCGGCGTCGACGACGTGGCCCGCGAGGGCGGCTGGTCGCTCTTCTTCAGCGACAGCGCCCGCGATGCCGCCCGCGAGGAGCAGAACATCGACATGTTCGAGGCCCACCGGGTGCAGGGCATCGTCATCTACCCGCGCGGCGATGTCGTGCCACGGCTGGAACAGCTCGCGACCCGCGGGATCCGCTCGGTGGTCGTCGGCCCCATCCGGGATTCGCCCTCCGTCGCCGCGGTCACCTTCGACGACCGCGGTGGCGGACGGCTGGCCGGCGAGCACCTGCTCTCCCTCGGCCGTCGCCGCATCCTGTTCCTCGGAGCCCCGACGGTGAGCCAGTCGAACGACCGCCTGGCGGGCTTGCAGGACGCCGTGGCGGGGACCGACGCCCGCGTCTCCGTCCTCGACGTCGAGCATCTCACGACCGAAGACGGCCTCCGTGCCGGGGCGCACCTGACGGACCTCCCGACGGAAGAGCGTCCCGACGCGGTCTTCGCCGCGAACGACGGGGTGGCCCTCGGCGTGCTGACGCAGCTGCTGCGCCACGGCATCCGGGTGCCGGAGGAGATCGCCCTCGTCGGCTTCGACGACGTGGCCGCCGCACACCAGGGCGTGGTGCCGCTGACGAGCGTCCGGCAGCCCGGCTACGAGATCGGTCGCGCCGCCGGGGCCGCGCTGCTGCAGCTCCTCGCCGATCCGACCGCCGCGCCCCCGGCGCCCACGCCGTTCCCCGCCGAGCTCATCGTGCGGGAGTCGACCGTCGGGCGCTGAACCCCCGGGTCAGGCCGAGGGGTGGCCGACCACGCCCTTCCGGAGGAGCGCGTTGCCGTACTTCCGCGTCTCTCCCGTGCGCACCATCAGATACGCCTCCTTCGCGACCTCGTAGTACGCGAACCGCTCCACGAAGCGCGTGCTGTCGAGCTCCGTGCCCGCCGCGGCCATGAGCTCGCGCTGCACATCCAGCACCTCGCCGTCGGCCGAAGTCATCAGGTCGATACCGGGCGCGTCGTCCAACGGCAGCACGCTGCGGATGGCCGCGACGACCTCGGGCGTCGTGGTGCCGGGAAGATCGACCACGCGCGCCCCGAGACCCCAGGCCGGGAAGTGCGCGTCGGCGACGACCACCGCGTCGGAGTGCCCCATGCGGTCGAGATGCAGCAGCAGCTCCCCGGTCAGCAGCGGGTGGATTCCTTCGAGCACGGCGGCTCCTCTCGGTGGGCGGAGGTCAGGAGGCGGGGATGAGGCCCTCGGCCGCGAGGTTCTCCCACAGGGCCGACGGGATCTCCAGGGCAGCGTACTCGGCGTTCTGCCGGAGCTGCGCGGGCCGACTGCCGCCGACCACCACGGAACGCACCACGTCGGCCTGCAGCGGGAACCGGATCGCGGCGGCCGGCAGGGGCACATCGTGATCGGCGCACACCGCGGCGATCCGCACGAGCCGATCCCACAGCTCGTCCGGAAGCTGCCCGTACTCGTAGCGGCCGTCCCGTCGCGGCTCGTTCGAGGCGAGGAGTCCGGAGTTGAACACCGACGCCGCGACGATCCCCGTTCCGGTCTCGCGGCACGCGGGCAACACGTCGACGGCGGCGGGCTGCTCCAGCAGCGTGTACCGACCGGCCACCATCACGAGGTCGAGGTCGGCGGAGCGCACGGATGCCGCGAGGGCCTCCGACACCATCGAGCCGATGCCGATCGCGGTCACCTCACCGTCCGCGCGCAGCTGCTCCAGGGCGGGAAGGGCCTCGGCGAGCGCGAGGTCGAGGTCGTGCCGCTCCGGGTCGTGCAGGTAGAGCAGGTCGATGCGCTCGATGCCCAGGCGCTCGCGGGACTCGTCCAGGCTCGTCCGGATGCCGTCCGCCGAGAAGTCCCACACGCGCTGAAGGTCGTCCGCCACGTGGAAGTCGTTCGCGGTGTCAAGGCCGCCGGCGTGATCGGGATTCGGGCGCAGCAGACGGCCGACCTTGGTCGAGAGCACGTACTCCTCCCGCGGCTTGGTCTGCAGGAAGGCTCCGAGGCGACGCTCGGAGAGCCCGAGGCCGTAGTGCGGAGCGGTGTCGTAGAAGCGGATGCCGCTCTCCCACGCCGCGTCCAACACGGCCCAGGCGTCGTCGTCGGACAGCTCGCGGAAGAGGTTGCCGACGTTCGCAGCCCCATAGCCGAGAGTCGGGACGGTCAGGCGGTCAGGCGTGGACATGCGCGCCCGTCCAGGTGTACTCCGCGATGCTGTCGGCCTTCATCTCCATGCCCGTACCCGGCGCGGTCGGGGCCATGTAGGAGCCGCCCTGGATGTCGGTCGGCACGACGAAGTGCTCGTGCAGGTGGTCGACGAACTCGATCAGGCGGCCCTCGCGGGTACCGGAGACGGCGACGAAGTCGAACATCGACAGGTGCTGCACGGCCTCGCACAGCCCCACGCCGCCGGCGTGCGGGCACACCGGCACGTCGAACTTCGCCGCGAGCAGCAGGTTGGCGATGTTCTCGTTGACCCCCGCGACGCGGACGGCGTCGATCTGCATGACCGAGATCGCGTCGGCCTGCAGCAGCTGCTTGAAGATCATCCGGTTCTGCGCGTGCTCTCCGGTGGCGACGCGGATGGGTGCGACGCCGCGGGCGATTTCGGCGTGGCCGAGGATGTCGTCGGGGCTCGTGGGCTCCTCGATCCAGGCGGGGTGGAACTCGGCGAGCGCGTTCACCCACTCGATGGCCTCCGACACCTCCCAGCGCTGGTTCGCGTCGATCGCGATGGGGAAGTCGGGTCCGCAGACCTCGCGCGCCTTGCGGAAGCGGCGGATGTCGTCCTGCAGGTCGGCACCGACCTTGAGCTTGATCTGCGTGAACCCGTCGGCCATGGCCTCGCGGGCGAGGCGCTCGAGCTTCTCGTCCGAGTAGCCGAGCCAGCCGGGGCTGGTCGTGTAGCCGGGGTAGCCGGTGGCGAGGAGCTGCTGCTCGCGCTCGGCCCGGCCGGGCTCCGCCGCGCGCAGGATCTCCAGGGCCTCCTCGCGGGTGAGGGCGTTGGTGAGGTAGCGGAAGTCGACGAGGTCGACGAGCTCCTCCGGGGTCATCCGGGCGAGCAGCTGCCAGAGCGGGAGACCGGCGCGCTTGGCCTTGATGTCCCACAGCGCGTTGACGACCGCGCCGATGGCCATGTGCATGACGCCCTTCTCCGGTCCCAGCCAGCGAAGCTGCGAGTCGCCGATGATCTCGCGGAACGTGCCGCCCATGTCGTCGAGCAGCGGCTCGATCTCACGCCCGACGAGGTGCCCGGCGAGCGCGTCGATCGCGGCGACCTGCACGTCGTTGCCGCGGCCGATCGTGAAGACGAAGGCGTGCCCCTCGATGCCGTCGCCGGCGTCCGTGCGGACGATGACGTACGCGGCGGAGTAGTCGGGGTCCGGGTTCATCGCGTCGGAGCCGTCCAGGCTCAGCGACGTGGGGAAGCGGATGTCGGTGGTGTCGAGGGCGACGATACGGCTCACGGGGTTCCTCTCCATGCGCGGGTCGTTCTTCCGCGCGGATCTCTTGGAGTGTAAACATCCGATGTCTATACTGTCAACGAGACCGGCCGCTGAGCAGCGGCCTCCCGAACGATCAGGAGAATCATGAAGTTCGCGCGGCTCGGCACCCCGGGGGCGGAGATCCCCGTCCTCCTGGAGGGTGACCGCTACCTCGACCTCCGCCCGGTGACATCCGATGTCAACGGCGACTTCCTTGCGGGAGACTTCGTCGCCCGCGTCGCCGCCGCCCGCGACGCCGGGGAGCTCTCCGAGCTGCCGGACGCCGCGACGATGCGCATCGGCGCCCCGATCGCCCGCCCGAGTGCGGTGATCTGCATCGGGATGAACTACGCCGCCCACGCCGCGGAGTCGGGGTCGGAGCCGCCGACCATCCCCATCATCTTCCTCAAGACGCCCAACACGGTGGTGGGCCCGAACGACGCCGTGACCATCCCGCGCGGGAGCGAGAAGACCGACTGGGAGGTCGAGCTCGGCATCGTCATCGGCACCCGCACCGCGTACCTCGACTCCCCGGAGGAGTCGATGGCGCACGTCGCCGGCTTCGTCGCCGCGAACGACGTGTCGGAGCGCGACTTCCAGATGGCGGTCTCCGGCGGGCAGTGGTCGAAGGGCAAGATCGCCTTCGGCTTCAACCCCACGGGTCCGTGGCTGGTCACGCCGGACGAAGTCGACCACCAGGCGCTCGGCCTCCGCAGCTTCGTGAACGGCGAGCCGCGGCAGGACTCGAACACGAGCGACATGATCTTCACTGTCGAGCAGATTGTGCACCACCTGTCGCAGTACGTGACGCTCGAGCCCGGTGACCTGATCCTCACCGGCACTCCGCAGGGCGTGGCCCTGTCCGGCAAATACCCCTACCTGGCGGCGGGCGACGTGGTCGAGATCGAGATCGACGGCCTCGGCCGTCAGCGCCAGGATTTCATCGCATGGAAGGCAGAGAAGTGACCCTTCGACAGGCTCAGGAACCCGACGCCGGCACGGAAGGCCTCGTGGCCATCGTCACCGGTGGCGCTTCCGGCATCGGCGCGGCGATCGCCGACCGTCTGCACACGGACGGCGTCACCGTCGCAGTCCTCGACCGTGACACCACGCACGCCGACGAGCGGTTCGCCGCGTTCACCGCCGACGTCTCCGACCGCTCGAGCGTGCACGCCGCCGTCGCCGCCGTCGCCGAGCGCTTCGGCCGCATCGACATCGTCGTCAACAACGCCGGCATCGGCGCACAGGGCGACATCGCCGCGAACGACGACGATGAGTGGGCGCGCGTCCTCTCCATCAACGTCACCGGCATCGCACGGGTGACGTCGGCGGCACTGCCCTGGCTGCGGAAGTCCCCGGCCGCCGCGGTGTGCAACACGGCCTCGATCGCCTCGACCACCGGGCTCCCGCAGCGGGCGCTGTACTCCGCGTCGAAGGGCGCCGTATCGGCTCTGACCCGCGCGATGGCCGCCGACCACCTGCGCGAGGGCATCCGCGTCAATGCGGTCAACCCCGGCACCGCGGACACGCCCTGGGTCGGACGACTGCTCGACTCCGCGGACGACCCCGCCGCCGAGCGGGCCGCGTTGGAGGCACGACAGCCCCACGGACGCCTGGTGAGCCCGGACGAGGTCGCCGCCGCGGTGGCCTACCTCGTGAGTCCCGCCGCCGGCTCCACCACGGGCACCTTCATCGAGGTCGACGGGGGGATGGCGCAGCTCCGCCTCCGCCCCGAGTGATCCGATCTTCCCGACGGCCCGGTGTCTCCCCGCGAGACCCCGGGCCGTCCCCGTCCCGTCCCGTCCAGTCCCCCGGCCGGGATCAATCCCGCTCCCCCTTCCCGTCCCGCGTGCGCCTTTCTCATCCCGCACGCCTCCTCGCCCCGCGTAAAGGGGGGTGGGGGGCTAGAGGGAGTAGACGGAGGTGGCGGTGGCGTGGAAGAGGGCGTCGTGATCGATGCCGCGGGAGGAGGCCCACGTCGCCACGGCGTCGGCCCAGCGGCTGCGGGCGGAGGGCTGATACACCGGAGAGCCGTCGGCGGGAGCATTCGGGCCGTCATGCTCCACGGGGCCGACCGCCGACACGGGCCAGTCGCTCCCCCACATCAGGCGCTCGGGACCGAAGACGTCGGCCGCGGTGTCGAGGAAGGGTTCGAGCTGCGCGAGGCTCCAGTCCCCTCCGGCCTCCGCGGGGAGTCCGGACACCTTGCAGAACACCCCGGGGTGTCGCGCCAGCTCGGCGAGGTCGCGCTCCCACTCCACAGAGGGCGTGCGCGGAGCAGAAGCCGTCCCGACCTCCGGCTTACCCAGGTGGTCGAGCACGATCCGCAGCTCGGGGATCGCGCCGGACAACCGTGCGACGTCGGGGAGCTGCCCCGCCCGCACGCACGCGTCGAAGGTCCACCCGTGCGCCGCGACCTCCCGGGCTCCGGAGATGAAGGCCGACGAGAGCATCACGCCGTCCGGCTCCCCCTGCAGCAGGTGACGCACCCCGACGACCAGGGGTTCCGCGGTGAGGCTCTCCAAGTGCACCGTGGTGTCGGTGCCGCGATCGAGCCGGACGCCGGCGACGATGCCGACCACCCCGAGCCGCTCCGCCTGCCCGGCCACCCACCGCACCTCCGCGAGGAAGTCGTCCTCGGCGGTCTCGGCCTGCACGAACACGGCCCGCTCGGCCGTGGCCCGCTCCACCCGCGCACGGTCGAGCTCGTCGGCGCCGAAGCGCCCCGCGAGCGGCCCCTCCAGCCACGTGTACTCGAGGGCCTCCGGGTCCCACAGGTGCAGGTGCGAGTCGAGGATGCGCATGTCCCCATCCTGCCGCAGACATCGGATGTTGTGCGAGGATGAGCGCCATGGCAGTGACGGACGAGGCGATCGAGAAGATCAAGGCGATGATCGTGTCGGGCGAACTGGCCCCCGGCGATCGCCTCCCCCCGGAGAAGGAGCTGTCCGAGCGCCTCGGCCTCTCCCGCAACTCCATGCGCGAGGCGGTCAAGGCGCTGGAGGTCATCCGTGTCCTCGACGTGCGGCGCGGCGACGGCACCTATGTCACGAGCCTGGAGCCGCACCTGCTGCTGGAGGCGATCGCGTTCGTCGTGGACATGCACGACGACGACTCGATGCTGGAGATGTTCGCCGTCCGCCGGATGCTCGAATCCCAGGCCACCGGGCTCGCGGCGACCCTCGGCACGGACGAGGCGATCGCGGCCCTGCAGGAGGAGGTGGAGGCCGTCGACGCGTCCGTCGGGATCGAGGAGCTCGTCGACCACGACATCCGCTTCCACCGCGAGATCGTGGGCATGGCGGGCAACGCCTACCTCGCGAGCCTCATCGAGCACCTGAGCAGCCAGACGGTCCGGGCGCGCGTGTGGCGGGGCCTCACGGAGGGCGGCGCCGTGGAGCGCACCCTGTCGGAGCATCGCGCCATCGCCGACGCCATCGCCCAGCGCGACTCGGCATTGGCGACCTCCCTCGCCACGGCCCACATCGCGGGTGTCGAGCGGTGGCTGCGGCAGGCCGCGTCGGCCTGAGCCGTCAGGCCCCGAGGCGCTGCATCGCGGCGTCGAACTCCGCCGCCGAGCTGCCGCTCACCGCGTGGAACAGCATCTCGTCGAGCACGTCGGGCGCGGCGGTGAAATACGGGACGCCGGCCGCGCGCAGCCCCGTGATGTCGTCGGCCGAGCGCAGGGACGCGGCGAGCACATTGGAGCCGCTGCCCGCGCACATCTCCTGCATCCGGGCGATGAGCGCGTCGCCGTCCATGCCCGCGTCGCGCATGCGTCCGAGGTAGGGCGCGATGTACTGGGCGCCGATCGAGGCGCACGCGAGCGCCTGCGCGACGGAGTACACCGCCGTGACGAGGACCGTGGCCCCGTCCCGGACGAGGGCCGAGGCCGTCGCGAAACCAGCTGCGGTCGCGGGCACCTTGACCACCACCCGGTCGCCGAGCGCGCGGATGCCCTCCGCGTTCCGCAGAAAGGAGTCCGTGTCGCCACCCCACGTCTGGAAGAACACCTCGCGAGCCCCCTCGTCCACCCAGCGGGCATAGAGCTCGGGGATCTCCGCAGCCGTCCGCCCGCCGCGCTCGAGGATCGTGGGGTTCGTCGTGACGCCGTGCACGACACCGGCGGAGAGCAGCCGCGAGACGCGGTCGGTGTCGGCGCTGTCGACGTACAGGCGGGGCGCGATCGCGGTCATCGGGGTCTCCTCGCGGACAACCTGTCGTTACAGGTGGGGCTTCGGCTAATGTAATGACAGCTCCCGAACCTTGTCAAAGACCGGGAGCCCCGCGCTGTCGAGGAGGATCAGGAGCGAGATGACACCCGCACACCCCGGCGACCGCTCCGGCGTCGTCATCGTCGGCAGCGTGACGGCCGACGTCACGACCTTCTCCCAGCGGCTCCCTGCCCGCGGCGAGACCATCCTCGGCGACGAGTTCACGCTGATGCTCGGCGGCAAGGGCGCGAACCAGGCCGTCGCGGCCGGGCGCTCCGGAGCCCGCACGAGCTTCGTCGGGTGCGTCGGCGACGACCTGTTCCACGACCTCGTGGTGGACGGGCTCACCGCGGCCGGCGTCGACCTCGCGCACCTGCGCACCGTGCCGGGTCCGACCGGCATCGCGCACATCCGCGTCGACGCCTCCGCGCAGAACGACATCGTCATGGTGCCGCTCGCCAACGCCGCCCTCAGCACGGCGCAGATCGACGAGGCCCTCGCGGCTCTCGCCCCGACGACCTCCGTCCTGCTCACCCAGCTGGAGACCCCGTCCGCCCTGACCGCGCACATCACCGCGCGGGGTCGCGAGCACGGGATGACCGTGATCCTCGATCCGGCGCCGGCGGCGGAGCTGGCACCGGAGATCTGGCGGAGCATCGACATCGTCACCCCGAACGAGACCGAGGCGTCGCTCATCAGCGGCATCGAGGTGACCGACGCCGCCTCCGCCGAGCGCGCCGGGCACTGGTTCCTGGAGCAGGGCGTGGGCGCCGCGGTCATCACCCTGGCCGGGCAGGGGTCGTGCGTCGTCACCGCCGAGGGCGCCACCGTCGTCCCGCCGTTCCCCGTGGAGGCCGTCGACACCACCGCTGCGGGCGACGCCTATGCCGGCTACCTCGGTGCCGCGCTCGCAAGCGGAGCGGCCCTCACCGATGCGGTGCGGCTGGCGACCGCCGCGGGCGCCCTCACCGTCACGAAGCAGGGGGCCTCACCGAGCCTCCCCCACCGCGCCGACGTCGAGGCCTTCCTCGCCGCGCGCACCGCGGCCCCCGTCGCGAACTGAACCAGGAGCACACGATGCGCAAGACCTCGACCACGATCAACCCGGCGCTCTCCCGCGTCATCAGCGAGACCGGGCACACCGATCTGATCGTCGTGACCGACGCCGGGCTGCCGATCCCGCCGGGCTCCGAGCGCATCGACCTCGCCTACCGTCCCGGCGCCCCCGCCTTCCTCGACGTGCTCGACACGGTGCTCGCGGAGCTCGTGGTCGAGGGGGCGACGGTGTCGGCCGAGGTCGCCGAGAAGAGCCCGGAGGTGCTCGACGCCCTGCGCGAGCGCTTCGCCGGCGCAGGCTTCGAGATCGAGCTCGTCCCGCACGTGGAGTTCAAGCAGCGCACGCACGCCGCCCGCGCCTTCGTGCGCTCCGGGGAGTTCACCCCGTACGCGAACGTGATCCTGCACGCGGGGGTGGCGTACTGATGTCTCTCATCGAGGATGCGATCGACCGCCACAGCGCGGCGCCGATGTACGACCAGCTCCGGCAGCTCATCATCGACGGCATCGCCCGCGACGGTCTGCAGCCGGGGGATCCCCTCCCGGGCGAGCACCGGCTGTGCGAGCGCTACGGCATCTCCCGCACGGTGGTGCGCCAGGCGCTCGCCCAGCTCGAACACGAGGGACTCGTCGAGCGCGTGAAGGGCAAGGGCACCTTCGTCTCCCGCCCGCGCACGAGCGAGAGTCTCGTGCACACGCTCGTCGGGCTGTACGACGACGTCGAGCGGCGCGGCGGCCACGTGCACAGCGACGTCCTCCGGCACGAGCAGACCGTCGCCGACGAGGAGGTCGCCCTCGCCCTGGAGGTGCCGGTCGGATCGCCGGTGATCGTGCTGGAGCGACTGCGGCACGTCGACGGCGAGCCCTGGTCGCTCTCGACCACGTGGATGCCGGAGGCGGTGGGGGCGGTGACGCTCGGCGCCGACCTCACCGAGGCGTCGCTGTACCGGCTGCTCGCCGACCACGGCATCATCGCCACGCACGGCGTCCGCTCCGCCGAGGCGACGGTCGCCACGCACGAGCAGGCCCTGCACCTCGGCGTGAGTGCCGGCTCCGCCCTCCTCCGCCTGCGCAGCATCAGCCGCAGCGAGGACGGGCTGCCGATCGAGTACTTCATCGCGTACCACCGCGGCGACCGCTCGCGCTTCGAGTTCCAGCTCCAGCAGGAGCAGTCCCAGGCGTCGCTGATGCACGTGGACGGATCGGGCGGCGCCTCCCCTGCGGGCACGGTGGGCTGAGCCGGGTCCGCCCCGGGGCCCGGCTGTTCTCCATGCCGGAATGACGGTGCCGGCCCCGGTACGCTCGAGGGCATGAGCGACTGGACCAGCACCGCGATCGCCCTGCTGGAAGCCGATGCCAACCGCAGCGCCGACACGCACCTGCACCTGTTCCCGCTGCCGCCGGAGTGGGGCATCGACCTCTACCTCAAGGACGAGTCGGTGCACCCGACCGGCTCCCTCAAGCACCGCCTCGCGCGGTCCCTCCTCCTCTACGGGCTCGTCAACGGGCGCATCCGCGAGGACACGACCCTCGTGGAGTCGTCGAGCGGGTCGACCGCGGTGTCGGAGGCCTACTTCGCCCGGATGCTGGGGCTGAAGTTCATCACCGTCGTGCCTCGGTCGACGGTGCAGGAGAAGATCGACCTCATCGAGTTCTACGGCGGCACCTGCCACTTCGTCGACCGCGCGGAGGACATGTCCCCGGAGGCGCAGCGCCTGGCGGCGGACTGCACCGGGCACTACCTCGACCAGTTCACGTACGCCGAGCGTGCGACCGACTGGCGCGGCAACAACAACATCGCCGACAGCGTGTTCGGCCAGCTCGCCCAGGAGCGGCATCCGATCCCCCGCTGGATCGTCACGGGCGCCGGCACCGGGGGCACTAGCGCCACGTTCGGCCGTTACGTGAAGTACCGCCGTCATGACACCCGGATCGCCGTCGTCGATCCCGAGGGCTCGGCCTTCTACGACGGCTGGGCGGGCACGGTCGACCCGCCCGCCGGACGCCCGAGCCGCATCGAGGGCATCGGGCGTCCGCGGGTGGAGGCCTCCTTCGTGCCGTCCGTGATCGACGAGATGATCCAGGTGCCGGACGCGGGCTCCATCGCCGCGATCCGCCTGCTCCGCGAGCGCACCCTTCACTGGGCGGGCGGCTCCACCGGCACGAACCTCTACGGCGCGTTCCAGCTCATCGCGCGGATGCGTGCCGCGGGCGAGACCGGCAGCGTCGTGACCCTGATCTGCGACAGCGGGGTGCGGTACGCCGGCACGTACTACTCGGACGACTGGGTGGCACAGCAGGGGTGGGACCTCGCGCCGCACCGTGCGCGGCTGGAGCGGTTCCTGGAGACCGGGGTCTGGGCGGAGTGATCCCCGGGTTACGCTGACCCCATGACCACACTCATCCTCACCGTCGCGGGTGCCGATCGTCCAGGCCTCGTGGCCGCCGTCGCCGATGTCGTCGATGCCCACGGCGGCAACTGGGAGAACAGCTCCCTCGCCGAGCTCGCCGGCACGTTCGCGGGTGTCATCGAGGTGTCCGTGCCGACGGAGCGCACCGGGGAGCTCGAGACCGCACTCCGGGGGATCCAGGGCCAGGGTCTGCTCACGCTCTCGGTGCTCACCGGCACGCCAGGGCCGTCCGAGGACGAGGAGCAGCTGCTCGTGATGCAGGTGCTCGGCAACGACCGCCCCGGGATCGTGCGCGAGGTGTCGGCGGTGCTGAACGCGCACGCCCTGAGCATCGAGGAGCTCACGACCGAGACCCGGGAGGCCGCGATGGCCGGCGGGCGGCTGTTCGAGGCCTCGGTGATCGCGAAAGTCCCGCCGACGGTCGACCTCGACGCCCTGCGTGCCGACCTCGAGCGCCTCGCGTCCGAGATCCAGGTCGACATCAACCTCGGCTGACCCCGTTCGAATCGCCTGAATGGCTCCATTCGGCCGCCGGATGGGACCAATCGGGCGATTCGAACGGAGTCAGAGGCCGGAGTACCGCCGCACCCAGTACTCGGTGTAGGCGACGTGGGCGGACGCGGCGGCCGAGGCCGCGACCGGATCCGCGGCGGCGAGGCCGCGCAGGATCGCACGGTGGCCGGCGTCGGAGTGGATCTTGAGCTCCGCGGCATCCTCCGGGTCGGAGATCCGGTAGGCACGGGAGCGGGAGCGCAGCACGTCGATCAGGCTGGTCAGCGCCTCGTTGCCCGCGACCGACGAGATGGCCATGTGGAACTCATGGTCGAGGCGGGACTGCGCCTCGAAGTCCGTCGTCGACTCGATCTCGGTGAGCACCTCGTCGAGCGCGGCCACCGTGTCGTCGTCGATACGGGCCGCGGCGAGCGCCGCCGCATGGGGCTCGAGCACCCGACGGAGCTCGGTCAGCTCCAGCACCCCGGCCATCGGCAGCAGTCCGACGGTGAGGGAGAGACTGCCGATGAGGTCGGCGGCGCGGAGCTCGCTGACGTAGCTGCCGGAACCGTGCCGCGTCTCCAGCACCCCCAGTGCGGCAAGGGTGCGGATGGCTTCGCGGAGCGATCCCCGCGAGACGCCGAGCCGTTCGCACAGCTCCCCCTCGCTCGGCAGCCGGTCGCCGGGGCGCAGAGCGCCGTCGGCGATGAGAGCCCGCAGCCCGTGCAGCGCCGTGTCGAGTGCGCTCATCGTCATCCTCTCTGCCACTCCCCCACCCCTCGTGAAGTCTGTCGGACACACCGGTCGCCGCAAACTCGTATGACAACTATGTTTCATCTTCTCGGTTTCGTAGCCAAAAGCGAAGGCTTATGGCAAAGTTGTGCAACAACTCGCCCCCACTCATCGATGAGGTCCGATGCCCGCTCCGCAGTTCCCCGCTCCGCTCACGCTGAACTCCGGCCTGCGGGCGCGCGATGCCTGGCCGCTCGACCCGACCGTGATCCACCTGAACCACGGGTCCTTCGGGGCGGTGCCTTCGGTGGTCGTCGCCCACCAGGACGCGCTGCGCCGCCGCGCCGACCTCAGCCCCGTCGAGTGGTTCCCTCGGATCGCGGAGCGCGTGCAGGACGCCAGGGAGCGGACGGCCCCGTTCGTGGGAGCGCGCGCGGAGGACAGCGTGTTCGTGCCCAACGCCTCCGCCGCGGCCACCGTCGTCTACAACGCCCTCCAGCTCGACAGCGGCGACGAGATCCTCGTGACCGACCAGGGCTACGGCGCCATCACCATGGGCGCCGAGCGCCTCGCCCGACGATTCGGCGCCTCCGTCCGCACGGTCGCGCTTCCCCTGCTCGCGGATGACGACGAGATCGTGCAGCTCTTCGCCGATGCCCTCACCCCGCACACGCGGCTGCTCGTCGTCGACCAGATCACCTCGCCCACGGCCCGCCTGCTGCCCACCCGCCGCATCGCCGACCTCGCGGCCGAGCGCGGCGTGCGCACCCTCGTCGACGGCGCCCACGCTCCCGGCCTCATCCCGGACGCGGCGGCCGTCGCCGGCGGCGACTGGTGGTTCGGCAATCTGCACAAGTGGCCCTGCGCCCCTCGCGGCTCCGCCCTCCTCGTCACCACCGCCTCCGACCGCGATGAGCTCTGGCCGCTGATCGACTCCTGGGCCGCGCGCGAGCCGTACCCCGAGCGCTTCGACACCCAGGGCACGATCGACGCGACGACCTACCTCGCCACCCCCACCGCGATCGAGTTCATCGAGGCCGAGTTCGGATGGGCGGCCGCCCGCGACGCCATGGCCGCACGGGCCGACGCCGGCGCCGAGCTCATCGCCCAAGCCCTGCGCCCCTTCAGCGACGAGAATCCGCTGACCCCTCTCCCCTCCCCGGTGCCGTCCATGCGGCTCATCCGGCTGCCGCTCGGCCTCGGTGCCACGCGCGAGGAGGCCGACGCGCTGCGCATGGACCTCCTCGACGAGGTCGGCGTGGAGACCGCGTTCACCAGCTTCCGCGGCGTCGGCTACTTCCGCCTCTCCGCGCACCTGTACACGGAGGCGTCCGACATCGAGGCGTTCGTCGAGCGCTGCGTCCCCGCGATCCTGCGCCGCGCCGGCATCCGCCTCGCGGACGCCCTGATCCTCCCCTGACCCGCATCACCTCCCGCACGACCCACCCGAACACCCACCCACCCCCACCGAGAGGCACATCGTGAAGAACAAGATCTTGACGACCGCAGCCGGAGTCGGCACCGTCGCCGTCCTCGCACTCACCGGCTGCTCCGGAGGCTCCGGCTCGTCCGGCGGCGACGGCAGCGTCACCCTCCAGATGGTCGAGAGCCTGACGAACCCGGCGCGCACCGAGCTGCTCCGCGGACTCCTCGACGAGTTCGAGAAGGACAACCCCGACATCACCGTCAACCTGGTCTCCCCGCCCACCGAGCAGGCCGACCAGAAGATCCAGCAGATGCTGCAGTCCGGCAAGGGCGTCGACGTGCTCGAGGTGCGCGACATCACCGTCGGGCCGTTCGCGAACAACGGCTGGCTCTACGACCTCGGCGCCGATCTGAAGAAGTGGGACGGCTGGGACGCCCTGACCGAGAACGCGCAGTCCGCCTCGGTCGCGGAGGACGGCAAGAGCTACTTCGTCCCCTACGGCTTCTACGGGCTGTCGCTGTTCTACCGCACCGACCTCGTGAAGGACGCCGGCTTCGACGGCCCGCCGCACAGCTGGAAGGACCTGCTGGAGCAGGCGTCGGCGATCCAGGACCCGTCGAACAACATCTACGGCTACGCGTTCCGCGGCGGTCAGAACGCGAACAGCAACGTCGTCGCGGCGATCGAGGCCTACACGATCGACGGCCTCGACACGGAAGACGCGTTCCTCATGGAGGACGGCTCGACGATCTTCGCGGCCCCCGAGGCGCAGGAGGCCGTCGACGACTACTTCGATCTGTTCACCGAGGCCTCGCCGCCGTCCGCCGTCTCGTGGGGCTACCCCGAGATGGTCGCCGGGTTCACGAACGGCACCACGGCCTTCCTCCTGCAGGACCCCGAGGTCATCGCGACGGTGCAGGACTCCTCGCTGACCGAGGACCAGTGGGACACCGCGCCGCTGCTCGTCGGCCCGTCCGGCAAGGCCGCGCAGCCCCTCGCCGTCGCCGGCTGGGGTGTCGCGGAGAACAGCGAGCACAAGGAGGCGGCGGTGAAGCTCGTCGAGTTCCTGTCGTCCGCCGAGCCCGCCACCGAGTTCGCGCAGGCGAACAGCCTCGTCCCGATCATCGCGGCCGCCGCGGACGACGAGTTCTACTCCACTGGCCCGTGGACCAGCTACGTGACCATGACCGAGGACCCGGAGACCTACGTCAACGTGCGCCAGCCGCGCGGGGTGAGCTGGTGGACCGAGTGGATCCAGAAGTCCGACCAGGACGTGCAGAGCGTGCTGCTCGGCAACATGTCCACGAAGGACCTCCTCGCCTCGTGGGACGCGTTCTGGACCGAGAAGTACGCCGCGGAGAAGGGTTGATCCGTGGCCCGCACCATTCGTGAAGGGGGCTCCGTCGGCACCGCCGGCGGGGCCTCCCCGGCATCGCGTCGCCGCCCCTTCCGAGGTCGCACCGCGCTCACGCTGCTGGCCTTCCTCGCGCCGGCGATCGTCTTCGTCTGCTGGTTCACCTACTGGCCGATGCTGCAGGGCGCCCGCATGGCCTTCCACGACTGGAACCTGTGGGATCTCACGTCGACGCCGTTCGTGGGTTTCGACAACTTCCTCGCCGTGTTCCGGGATCCCGCCTTCCCGACCGTGGCGTGGAACTCCGTCCTCTGGGTGGTCGGCTCGCTCGTGCCGCAGCTCGTGATCGGGTTCCTCATCGCCCTCGCCCTGCGCAAGCGGTTCCGCTTCCGCGGGCTCTACCAGGCGCTGGTGTTCTTCCCGTGGGCGGTGTCCGGCTTCCTCATCGGCATGCTGTTCCGCTGGATGTTCAACGCCGAGTTCGGCGTCGTCAACGACCTGCTCATGAAGGCGGGTCTGATCGACGCGCCGCTGCCGTGGCTGGCCGACCCGAAGCTCGCGATGTTCGCCGTGATCGTCGCGAACATCTGGTACGGCGTGACCTTCTTCGCGATCATGATCCTCGCGGCTCTCCAGTCGGTGCCGGACGAGATGCTGGAGGCGGCGAGCCTCGACGGCGCCGGCAAGGTGCGGCAGCTCTTCTCCATCATCATCCCGTACATCTCGATGACGCTGCTGCTCACGATCCTGCTGCGCGTGATCTGGATCTTCAACTTCCCCGACATCATCTACGCGATGACGAACGGCGGCCCGGCCAACCAGACCCACATCATCACGACGTGGATGATCAACTACACGCAGCAGGGCAACTACGGCATCGCGAGCGCCATCGGGCTCATCGTCGTGGCGTTCCTCATGGTGTTCTGCGCGTTCTACCTGATGGCGATGCGGAGAGTGCAGCGATGACCATCACCTCATCCGTCCGGACCGGCTCCTCGGTCACGGAGACCCGTCGCATCACGGTGCCCGACCCGAAGGCCGCCCCGCGTCCCAAGCCCCGCGTCACGGTGGGCGGCGTCGTGCGCATCGTCGGCCTGGGGCTGTGGCTGCTGATCACCCTGTTCCCGCTGTACTGGATCACGCTCACCGCGTTCAAGTCGCCGGGCACCATCAACCGCTTCCCGATCGAGTACTGGCCGAGCGAGCCGTCGCTGGACAACTTCACGAGCCTGTTCGAGAAGAGCTCGTTCGGGACGTTCCTGGCGAACTCGGCCATCGTGGCGGTGTCGGCAGGCGCTGTGGCGACGCTCATCGCCCTGCTCAGCGCCTACGTGCTGGCGCGGTTCGAGTTCCGCGGCAAGGGGGCGGTGCTCATCGCGTTCCTGTTGACGCAGATGATCCCGGCGTTCATCGCCCTCGGACCGCTGTACTCGATGATGACCGACCTCGGACTCGTCGACACCAAGCCGGGCCTCATCCTCGTCTACATCGCGATCTGCATCCCGTTCTCCACGGTCATGCTGCGGGGCTTCTTCGAGAACGTCCCCGACGCGCTGGAGGAGGCGGCGATGATCGACGGCTGCTCGCGCCTGGGCGCCCTGTTCCGGGTGCTCGTTCCGGTGATGACCCCCGGCATCATCGCGGCGTTCATCTTCAACTTCGTGAACTGCTGGAACGAGCTGTTCCTGTCGGTCGTGCTGATGAACACCGACGCGAACCGCACCGTGCCATCGGCGTTGAACGGCTTCATCTCCACGTTCAACATCGACTGGGGCTCCATGAGTGCCGCAGCTGTGCTGACGATCCTCCCGACGATGGTGATGTTCGCCCTCGCCAGCCGCTGGATCGTCCAGGGCCTCACGGCCGGGGCCGTCAAGGAGTAGCCCGCCCGAATAGCGCAAATGGTCCCATTCCCGGACGGAATGGGACCATTTGCGCTCTTCGAAGGCCTAGACGAGCCGGGACTTCGGCGACACCGAGTACGTGTGCTCGGCGTCGCGGTTGACCGTGTCGCCGAGGGCCTCGTCGATCGCGGTCATGGTGTCGGCGTCGAGCTTCACGCCGGAGGCCTTGACCGTGTCGGCGAGCTGCTCCGGACGGGAGGCGCCGACCAGGGCCGCCGCGACGTTCGGATTCTGCAGCACCCATGCGATCGCGAGCTGCGGCATCGACAGCCCCGCCTGCTCGGCGATCGGCTTGAGGCGCTGCACCGCGGTGAGGATGTCGTCCTGCAGGAAGCTCTTGATGAAGCCCGCACCCGAGTTCTGATCCGTCGCCCGAGACCCCTCCGGCACCGGCTGACCCGGGAGGTACTTCCCGCTCAGCACGCCCTGCGCCATCGGCGACCAGACGATCTGCGAGATGCCGAGCTCCTCCGACGCGGGGACGACCTTGCCCTCGATGACCCGCCACAGCATGGAGTACTGCGGCTGGTTGGAGATGAGCTGGATGCCGAGCTGCTTCGCCAGGGCGTGTCCTTCGCGGAGCTGCTCCGCGGTCCACTCCGAGACGCCGATGTAGAGCGCCTTGCCCTGACGGACGACGTCGGCGAAGGCCTGGAACGTCTCCTCGAGCGGGGTCTCGTAGTCGAAGCGGTGTGCCTGGTAGAGATCGACGTAGTCGGTGCCGAGGCGCTGCAGCGAGCCGTTGATCGACTCCATGATGTGCTTCCGGCTCAGGCCGGTGTCGTTCGGACCCTTGGGGCCGGTCGGGAAGTAGACCTTGGTGAAGATCTCGAGGCTCTCGCGACGCTGGCCCTCCAGAGCCTTGCCGAGCACGACCTCGGCGGCCGTGTTGGCGTAGGTGTCTGCGGTGTCGAACGTGGTGATGCCGGCGTCCAAGGCGGCGTGCACGGTCTTGACCGCGGCATCGTCCTCGACCTGCGAGGCGTGCGTGACCCAGTTGCCGTACGTGATCTCCGAGACCTTGAGACCGCTGTTGCCGAGATAGCGATAGTTGACCATGGACCAACGCTAGTCCCGCCAGGGGGAGCGGCGGGCCGGATCGACCGTGATCGTCAGGCGGTGGCGGGCGCCGGTCCGCGGCGGCGGGACGTGAGCGCGGACCCGACCAGCACCCCGATCGCGGCGAGCGCGCTGATCGCGTACAGGGGCAGCGCCCAGGGGGAGGCATCGCCGCCGCTGATCCCGAAGGTGTCGGCGAGCCCCATGCCCGGGCCGAACGACGCAACGAAGTATGCCGGAGCCCCGCCCATGAGCAGCGCGAGGAACGTCATGCCGGCCACCACCGCGGGCGCCCGGGTGAGGAGGCACACGATGGCCGTTCCGATGGCCAGGCACACCCCCGCACCGAGGATGCCGAGGACCGTCGGCGGCATGAGGCTCTCCCCGGCGTTCGACATCGCGGCCCGGACCTCGTCGAGAGAGAGGCCGCCCGGGGCCGCGGCGAGCGGGTTGAGCACGAGGATCTGCACCGCGGCGAGGGCGGCGTACGCGGTGACGGCCAGCACCCCCGCGATGCAGATCCAGAGGGTGGGACGGGGCACCGGTGTCATGCGGTCACCCTAGGCAGAGCTGCTGAGAGTCTCCCGGTACTCGCGCCAGGCGTCGCCCAAGCGGCGCACCCCCTCCGTGAGCACGTCGTCCGGCGCAGTGAACGGCAGGCGCACATGGTCGTCCGGGGCGGCGGCCGAGACCGCGAAGGCCTCGGTGCCCGCGATCGAGACCCCGTGCGCGGCGGCGACGCGCGCGAGAGCCGACGCGGAGCCCCGCGGAAGTCCCGCCCACAGCGAGAGTCCGCCCCGAGGGGCGTCGGAGGTCCAGTCGGGGAGGTGCGCGGCCATCAGCTCCTGCAGCAGGAGGAGTCGCTCCTGGTGCACGCGGCTGTTGGCGCGACGGAGCTCCGTCGCATGCGCGATGAGGTCGAGCGCGAGGAGCTGGCCGGGCACACTCGTGGACTGGTCGGCGAGCTGCCGCGCTCCGCGGAGCCGCCGGACCAGCACCGGGTCGGCCCGCAGCCACCCGATCCGCAGTCCGGCCCAGGCCCACTTCGACACGGATTCGACGACGACCACCGGGGCATCCGGCCGTTCCGACGCGAGCGTGGGCGGCACGACCCCGTCGAACGAGATCCCGGCGACGACGCGGTCCTCGATCACGGGAACCCCGTACTGCGCGGCGAGGGTGGCCACGCGGTGGCGGGCCGCCGCGGGCAGTCGCGTCCCCGTCGGATTCTGGTGGTGCGGGTTGAGCGCGACGAGCACAGGACGCAGCCGGGCCATCGCCTGCTCCAGCGCGTCGACGTCGAGGCCGTCCGCGCCCATCGGCACGCCGTGCACGGTGCCGCCGCGAAGCCCCACGGAGTCGGTCACGCCCGGCCAGGTGATCTCCTCCGCGAGCACGACGTCACCCGGTTCCACGAGCGCGTTGACGACGAGGCTGATGGCCTGCTGCGCGCCGTGGGTCACGAGGATCTGCTCAGGCGTGGTCGGCGTCCCCTCGGCGCGGTACATGTCGGCGATGAGTTCGCGGAGCGCGGGGAGCCCCGCGGGGTCGGTCTCCGGGAGCAGGGCGAGGTCGAGCCGCGGCTGGTGGTCGCGGATGAGCTGCACACCGAGGTCTGGGATGTGCGGCACCGTCCGGAGCAGGTCGATCGCATTGGGGAGAGCTGAGAACAGGGCCTCGCCGCGGCCGGGACGACGGTCCGCCGCGGGCGCCGTCCTCGCGCCCGAGACCCTCGTCCCGCTCCCCTGCCGGCGCTCGACGAGGCCCTGCTCGGCGAGAGAAGCATAGGCGGACACGACCGTGCCCCGCGAGACCGCGACCACCGCGGCGAGCGCGCGTTCGGCAGGCAGGCGGTCGGCGGGGCGCAGCTCACCACTGCCGATCAGGGCGCCGATCGCCGCGGCGAGTCGCGAGGAGAGCGTGCCGTCGCCGTGCGCCCAGCGGCCGAGGCGTGCGGCGAGGGCGGTCGCGGAGACCTCCCCGGCCTGGACGAGGGGGCCGGGGACCGATCCGTGGGCCACCGGCGTCGCATTGGCCCTGTCGAGAGTGTCCATGAGACCTGATTCTGGACCAATGACAGTTCTCACGCCCAGCTTCGGTCTCACTCTCGGTCCAATCGACTCCGATTGGACCATCGGCGAGCTCCTCGCGTGGCTCGAGGACGACACCCGCACGCACGACCCATCCCTCCGCGAACCGCTGGCCCTCATCGAGGCCGCCGTGACCGGCGCCCCGTGGCCGGTCGCCCCGTCCCCGGTCGCCCTGATCCGTTCTCTCGCGGTGGCGGCTCGGTCCGGGGGCCTCTCCCGCGTTCGAATCGCCCACTTTGCTCCAGATCCGGCCGGGATGGAGCAAAGTGCGCGACTCGAGACGGAGGAGTGTCAGGTGGCCTGAGCCCCGGCGCCGGAGGCGGGAGTGGTGACGATGTCGGCGCGGTCGCGGAAGCCCTCCGCCGTGACCTTGTCCAGGGCGACCTGCTTGCGGATGGCCAGAGCCTTCTCGTACAGGCTGGGGTCGCCGTAGCTCGTGAGCACCTTCACCAGCACCGGCAGCAGCTCGATCATGAAGAACAGCGCGGCGATGAGGATGTGCGCCCAGAGGATCGCGGGCTCCTTCTCGCTCAGGCGGTTGAGGCCGCTGATCTGGCTCAGCAGCCCCACCGCCCCGGCGTTGCCCTGCGCCACGGAATCCGCGCGGGCGTTGTAGGCCGCGAGCGCCTGCTCGTACGTGTCGCGCGCGGCGGGGAGCTCGTCCTTCGCCTGCTGACGGTTCTGCGACTCCGAAGCCGTGGTGTTCTCCTTGGCGGCGCTTCCGGCAGCGGCGAGCTCCTCGTTCGCGGTGCGGAGCTGGGCCGCGAGCGCGTCATAGGTCTGCTGGGCCTCCGCGAGCTGAGCCTGCGCGGCCTGAGAGCTCGCGCCCTCCCCGTTCACGCCGGTGCAGCCGGGAACAGTGCCCGCGCCCTCGCCCGTGAGCTCGCACTGGTACAGCGTCCGCGCCTGGTCGATCACGGCCTGCTGCTCCGTGAGCTTGGCCGTCAGATCGTCGACCGTCGACTGGGCGGCGGACTCGGTCGCCGACGACGATTCGGTCCCCGCGACGATGCCCGTCGCCGCCTGGTTCTCCAGCGCCGCGACACGCTCGGACGCCGCGTCCAGCGCCTTCCTCTCGGGACCGGTCTCGAGCGCCTCTTGATCGGCCTGCGCCTGCACGATGTTGGTCGCGGCGACCTCGCGGGAGATGTCGTTGTGGAAGATCTGCAGCACGAGCGGCTCCGCCACGACGAATCCGATGATCGCCGCCATGATCACGCGGGGGATCGCGAGGCCGATGAGCTTCCAGACGTTGCGGGTCGACGTCATGGTCGAGGTGAGGAAGCGGTCGAGGTTGAAGATGATCAGCGCCCACACGATCGCGAGCGGGATGGCGAGCCAGACCGCTGCTCGCACGCCCGTCGTCAGGGCGAAGAGCATGGAGATCGCGCTGACCAGGGCGGTCCCGGCGAGCACGAAGAACATCTGCACGAAGCGCGGGGTCTCGCCGGGGACCCGGTCGAGGATCTCGCCCTCGGCCCCGCCGAGGATCGCGAGAGCACGGAGGCGCTCGGCGGCGGTGCGACGACGACGCGGCTTCCGGACGCGCTGCGGGCGGACCTTCCGCTCGGGGACGGCCTCCGCGTCGACCGGGGCGTCGGGCGCCGTCACCGGCTCGGGCGTCGGGTGGTCGGACGCGACGTCGGGCTGCGCGGAGGTGTCGCCGGTCGGCTCGTACTCGCGCAGGAAGTCGAGGTCATCCGTCTCGGCGTTCGGGTCGCCGTCGATGATGATCCGACCCTGCGAGTCGAAGCGACCCGGGCGGTGGGCGGAATAGGGCATCCCGACAATCTACGAAACTTCGCCTGTGCATACCGTGGAAGATCCCTTGGACGGGTCTTCGAGTCGCGCGAATGGCTGCATCTGGGCCGGATGTGGAGCCAGGTAAGCGATCCGAACGGAGGGGTCAGGCCATCGCCGCGGCGGCAGCCTCATCCTCGGTCGTCGCGACGAGCTGCCCGCAGGCCCCGTCGATCTCCTTGCCGCGGGTGTCGCGGAGGGTCGTCGGGATGCCGGCGTCGTTCAGCCGCCGCACGAACTCGTCCGTGACGTCCTTCTCCGACGAGGTCCAGATCGAGCCCGGCGTCGGGTTCAGCGGGATCGGGTTCACGTGCACCCATCCGCGACCGCGCTGGTTCAGCTTCTCCGCCAGCAGGTCGGCCCGCCAGGCGTGGTCGTTCATGTCCTTGATGAGGGCGTACTCGATGGACACGCGGCGCCCGGTCTTGGCGTAGTAGTCGTAGGCCGCGTCGAGCGCCTCGTCGACCTTCCACCGCGAGTTCACGGGGATGAGCTCGTCGCGCAGGTGGTCGTCGGGGGCGTGCAGCGACAGGGCGAACGTGACGGGGATGTTCTCGTCGGCGAGCTTGCGGATCGCGGGCACCAGTCCCACCGTCGACACCGTGATGCCGCGGGCGCTCATGCCGAGACCGTCGGGCTGCGGGGCGACCATGGTGCGCACCGCGTCCATGACGCGCTTGTAGTTGGCGAGCGGCTCCCCCATGCCCATGAAGACGATGTTGGAGACGCGCTCCATGCTGTGGTCGTCGCGCTTCTTGCCGCCCAGCTCGCCGTTCGCGATGGCCCGGTTGGCCCGGACGATCTGCTCGATGATCTCGGCGGTGGACATGTTGCGCGTCAGCCCCGCCTGGCCCGTGGCACAGAACGGGCAGTTCATGCCGCAGCCGGCCTGGCTCGACACGCACAGCGTGATGCGGCCGGGGTAGCGCATGAGGACCGACTCGACGAGCGCGCCGTCGTGCAGACGCCAGAGGAACTTGATGGTGTCGCCGCGGTCGGTCTCCAGCCGCCGCACCTCGGTCATGAGGGGCGGGAGCATGCCGGCGACGAGCTCGTCGCGGATGCCGGCGGGGAGGTCCGTCATCTCCGCGGGGTCGGACGTGTAGTGGCGGAAGTAGTGCGTCGCGAGCTGCTTGGCGCGGAACCCGGGGAGTCCGAGCTCCTTCACCTTCTCGATGCGCTCGGCCGGGGTGAGGTCGGCGAGGTGGACCGGCGGCTTGCCGCGCTTCGGACTCGCGAACTGCAGCAGGGGGCGCCCCTCGGCGTCCTTCTTCTGGGTCCACCCCTCGGTCGCGGGGCGCACCTGCGGGGCCCGCGTCTCGCGGATCGCCCCCGAACGGGACGACGCGGGCGCGGTCGCGGGGCGCGTCTCGGGTGTGCGGGGGTTCTCGGCCATCCCTCCAGGGTACCGGGATGCGGGTGGGAGGCGCCTGGGCACGATCCCTGTCGCGGAGCGGGGCCGAGGCTACTTGTAATGACAAGTTGCCGTGCGGAAGAATGGGTGCATCCCCCTCGATCAAGGAGCAGCATGTCCGACCGTCTCGCCCGCGCCCGCACCACCGGCATCCTCGCCGTCCTCCGCGCCCCGTCGCCGGAGCTGGCTCTGGAGGCCTCGGAGGCGATCATCCGCGGCGGAGTCTCCGGCATCGAGGTGACCTTCTCGACCCCCGACGCGCCGGCCGTGATCCGCGAGCTCATCGCCCGCCATGGGGACGCCGCGTACATCGGCGCCGGCACCGTCACCACGGCGGAGCAGGCGACCCAGGCCGCCGACGCGGGTGCCGCGTTCCTCGTCAGCCCGGGAACCCTCCCCGACCTCACGCGCGCCATGCTCGACACCGGCCGCGTGGTGATGACCGGCGCGATGACGCCGACGGAGGTCATGGGGGCCCTCGATCTCGGGGTCGACGTCGTGAAGATCTTCCCCGCCTCCCTCGGCGGCCCCTCCTACCTCGGTGCGCTGCGCGGGCCCTTCCCCGACGCCCCGCTGATGCCCACGGGAGGCGTGAAGCCCGACAACCTCGCCGACTGGTTCGCCGCCGGTGCGGTCGCCGTCGGGGCCGGTGGAGACCTCGCGAACGGCACCGCGATCGCGAACGCGGACTGGGCGGACATCGAGGAGCGCGCCGCACGCTTCGCGGCCGCGCTCGCTGCCACACGGGGCTGAGCCGTCGACCTCCGGGATCATTTGGTATACCGGATGCATGCGGATACGACGGGTGGCGACGACCGTCGTGCTCGCGGGGGCACTGCTTCTCGCCTCGGCCTGCACCGCCGCGACCTCGTCGCATCCCTCGCCACCGATCCCGGAGGTTCCCATGACCGACGCCACGTCCGACCTGCTCGCCGCCGCCGCCGCGGGCGACGCTGACGCCGTCCGCCGGGCGCTCGACGCGGGCGCCGACGTCGAAGCCCGTGGCGACGGCGGCATGACTCCCGTGATCGCGGCCACCAAGGCGAACCACGTCGACGCGGCACGGCTCCTGATCGAGGCCGGCGCCGACGTGAACGCGAAGGACGACATCCAGGACTCCGCCTACCTCTACGCCGGCGCCCGCGGGCATGACGAGATCCTGCGGATGACCCTGGCGCACGGGGCCGACCTGCGCAGCACCAACCGCTTCGGCGGCACCGCGCTGATCCCCGCGTCCGAGCGTGGTCTCCTGCCGACGATCGAGATCCTGCTGGACGCGGGCGTCGACCCGGATCACATCAACAACCTCGACTGGACCGCCCTGCACGAGGCGATCGTGCTCGGCGACGGCTCCGCCCGCTACGTCGAGGTGGTGCGCGCGCTCATCGACGGCGGCGCCGATGCGACCATCCGCGACGGCGACGGCGTGCTGCCGGTCGACCTCGCGACCGACCGCGGGTACGACGCCATCGCCGCCGAGCTCCGGCGGTGACAGCGCTCGATCCCTGGGCCTGGGCCGCGCTCGGCGTGGCCGCGGTCGTCATCGGGATCTCGAAGACCGCTCTTCCGGGCGGCAGCATCCTCGCGATCGCCCTGTTCGCCGCGGTCCTCCCCGCACGCACCTCCACGGCGGCGACCCTTCTGCTGCTGATGGTGGGCGACGTGTTCGCGCTGATCGCCTATCGACGGCACGCGCATTGGCCCACGCTGCTACGACTCGCACCCGCGGTCGTGGCGGGACTCCTCCTGGGCTTCGCCTTCCTCGCCCTGACCGGAGACGGGGTCGTGCGCCGCGCCATCGGCGTGATCCTGCTACTCATGATCGCCGTGACGCTGTGGCGGCGATGGCGGCAGGCGCGGGCGGAACAGGAGGCGGCGACGCGGGGCGGCGCGCTGCTGGCCGGCGTCTACGGCACGCTCGGCGGCTTCACGACCATGGTGGCGAACGCGGGCGGACCGGTCATGTCGATGTACTTCCTCGCCACGCGGACGCCCGTCCAGGTCTTTCTCGGCACCTCCGCCTGGTTCTTCGCGATCATCAACGTGATCAAGGTGCCGTTCCTGGCCGGGATCGGACTGTTCACCGGCCCCGTGCTGCTCACCGATGCGATCCTGGCGCCGCTCGTGGTGCTCGGCGCGCTGGTCGGCCTGCGGGTGGCGCGGCGCCTGGATCAGCGGCTCTTCGATCGCATCGTGATCGTGCTGACGATCCTCGGTGCCGTCTACCTGCTGCTCTAGCCCTTCGACAGGCTCAGGCCCTTCGACGGGCTCAGGGACCCAACCCTTCGACAGGCTCAGGGCCCAGATCTGGGTCGCTGAGCCTGTCGAAGCGCGTCAGTCCAGGAAGATGTCCGGGAACAGCGCGCTGTCCGGAGTCCCGGGGACGGCGGCGTAGCCCGAGAAGTCGGTGACGCCGTTCGCCTCGAGCACGTCCTCCACGATCAGCGACTGCCCCGTGTACGTGCGCGCCGGCTGGGTGAGCACGGCGTAGGCGGCGTCGGCGTAGATGTCGGCCGTCCGGCTCGCGGCCATCACCTTGTCGCCGCCGAGGAGGTTCTGCACCGCGGCCGTCGCGATCGTCGTGCGCGGCCACAGCGTGTTGGCGGCGATGCCGTCGGCCGCGAACTCCGCCGCGAGTCCGAGCGTGACCATCGTCATCCCGTACTTGGCCAGCGTGTACCCGGTGTGCGCGCCCAGCCACTTCGGGGTGGGGTTCAGGGGTGGCGAGAGCGAGAGGATGTGCGGGTTCGCGGCGTCCTTGAGGATGGGCACCGCGGCCCGGGAGAGCATGAAGGTGCCGCGGACGTTCACGTCCTGCATCAGGTCGTACTTCTTCGCGGAGAGGTCGAGCGACCGGGAGAGGTCGATGACGCTGGCGTTGTTGAGGACGATGTCGATCCCGCCGAACTCGCCCTGCGTCTTCATGACGGCCTCGGTGATGTGGTCGTCGTCCCGCACGTCGCCCACGATCGGCAGCGCCTGGCCGCCCGCGGCGCGGATCTGCTCGGCAGCGCTGTGCACGGTGCCCTCGAGCTTCGGGTGCGGGGAGTCGGTCTTGGCGAGCATCGCGATGTTCGCGCCGTCCGCGGCCGCGCGCAGGGCGATCGCGAGGCCGATCCCGCGGCTGCCGCCCGACATGAGGATGGTCTTTCCGGCGAGTGTGCTCATGGTTCTCGTTTCGAATCGCTTGATTGGCTGGATTTCCGGCTCGAATCGGGTCATTCAGGCGATTCGAAGCCGGGAGGGGTCACCGCGGGGCCATGCGGATGGCGCCGTCGAGGCGGATGGTCTCGCCGTTGAGGTAGCCGTTCTCGACGATCTGCTGCACGAGGGCGGCGTACTCGTCGGGGCGTCCGAGACGAGCGGGGAACGGCACCTGCTGTCCGAGGGAGTCCTGCGCCTCCTGCGGAAGGCCCATGAGCATCGGGGTCTCCATGATGCCGGGGGCGATCGTGCCCACGCGGATGGCGTGACGGGCGAGCTCCCGGGCGATCGGCAGGGTCATGGCGTGCACCCCGCCCTTAGAGGCCGAGTACGCCGGCTGCCCGATCTGCCCGTCGAACGCGGCGACGCTCGCGGTGTTGACGACGACACCGCGCTCCTCGTCATGCAGCTCGTTCGCCGCGATGACGGCGGCGGCCTGGGAGATCACGTTGAACGTGCCGACGAGGTTGATCCGCACGATCCGCTCGAAGTCGGCGAGGACGGCAGGGGTGCCGTCGCGGTCGAGCACCTTGGCGGGCGGGGCGATGCCGGCGCAGTTCACGACGACCCGCAACGGTGCGGCGGCCTGCGCCGCGGCGACGGCGGCCTTGACCTCGTCGACGCTCGTCACATCCGCGGGCACGAAGAGACCGCCGAGCTCTGCGGCGATCTCCTCCCCCTTCGACGAGGCGAGGTCGATGATCGTGACGTGCGCGCCTGCGGCCGTCAGCCGCCGGGCGGTGGCCAGCCCGAGTCCGGAGGCGCCGCCGGTGACGAGGGCACCCTGTCCGCTGATCTGCATCTGATGTTCTCCTTCGAACGTCGTCGTGCGACATGCATGGAACGCAGTCCCAGCCTATGCGGTTCTTGGTGTCACCGCAGGCCCGCCGCGTCGACCCGAGCCTACGACACGGAGGTCGGGCAGGATGAGGGGGTGAGCATTCCCGCAGCCTCCGTCGAGGTCCCCGCCCGGGTGCGCGAACTCGCCGCCGGCGCCGCACTGACCCCCGCGTGGCGCAACGCGCTCGGCGGCCTGACCTTCCGCACCGACGACGGCCGCTACATCAAATGGGGTCCCCTCGATCCCGAGGCGAACATGCGTGACGAGGCCGAGCGGATGCGCTGGGCCCGCACATGGACCACCGTGCCCGAGGTGCTCTCCCAGGGCCAGGACGAGGCGCACGAGTGGCTCGTGACCGCGGCCCTCCCCGGCAGCAGTGCCGTGGATCCGCGGTGGGCCGCCTCTCCGGAGATCGCCGTCCGCGCGGTCGGGCTCGGCCTGCGCCTCCTGCACGACGCCCTCCCCGTCGCGGAGTGCCCGTGGACGTGGAGCCCGGCGGAGCGCATCGCGAACGCCGCCGCCCGCGGAACGACGGTGCCGACGGACCTGCTCGAGCCGCCGTCGATCGACCGGCTCGTGGTCTGCCACGGCGATGCGTGCCTCCCCAACACCCTGCTCGACGACGACGGCCGTCCCGTGGCCCACGTCGACCTCGCCGCGCTCGGGGTCGCCGACCGGTGGGCCGACATCGCCGTGGCCGCCATGAGCACGCTGTGGAACTTCGGACCCGGGTGGGAGGGCACCCTCATCGCGGCCTACGGCGTCGAGCCCGACCACGTCCGGCTGGAGTACTACCGACGGCTCTGGAACGAGACCTGAGCCGTCCTCACGCCTCGGGATGCGCGTCGCTGAGGAGGCTCCCGTCGGCCGGCCGCCGATCCCACGAGGGCTTCCGCAGCGCGTAGAAGAGCAGCGGCGGGGCGCCGAGCACGACGATCACCGCTCCGACGATCCACGGGTACGCGGCCGCCGGGAACGCGGTGAAGCCGTCGGGCGGGATGAAGGCGAGCAGGAACGCCGCGAGGCAGGCGAAGAACCCGACCCCGGCGACGAACGGGAGGGCCTTCACGCGGTAGGCACGGGGGACGTCCGGTGCCTTCCGCCGCAGCACCATCGCCGAGGCGAACATGAGCATGTACATGATGAGGTACAGCGCGGCGGCCATGTCGATCAGCGCGACGAAGGCCGCGCTGACGTTGGGCACGATGATGAAGATCGCCGCGAGGATCGTGACGATGGTCCCCTGGAGCATGAGGATGCCGGACTGCACACCGGCCTTGTTCCGTTTCTGCAGCAGCGGAGGGAGCAGCCCCGTCTCCGCCGCCGCCAGCACGCCCTTGGACGGACCGGCGACCCAGGTCACGACCGAGGCGAGAGCGCCGGCGGCGATGAGCGCGGAGACGACAGCCGTCGCCCACCCCATGTCCCAGTGGTCGAAGTACTCCCCGAACGCGAGCATGATGCCGTTCGTCAGCCCGAGCTCCTTCTTCGGCACCGCGACCGCGATCGCGATGGTGGGCAGGATGAAGACGAGCAGGATCAGGCCGGCGGCGAGGAACACCGAACGCGGATAGCCCTTGCCCGGATCCTTCATCTGGTTCACGTGCACCGCGTTGACCTCCATGCCGGCGTAGGCCAGCACGTTCGACACGATCAGCACGATGGACGCGAGACCCGTGAACGGCGGGATCACCGCCGAGGCCTCGAGCGGCACCTGACTCTTCTCTCCGCTGAAGACCCACACCGCGCCGAACACGATGAGCAGCACCGCGGGGAAGAGCGTGCCGATGATGCCGCCCCAGGAGCCGAGCTTCGCGAAGAGATCGCCACCGCGGAGGGTGACCAGGGTGGCGCCCCAGTAGCAGACGATGATGATGACCGCCGTGAAGAAACCGGAGCTGGACAGCGAGGGGTCGAGGAACACGAAGGCGAGAGCGCCGGCGACGAACGCGAGCTGTGTGGGGAACCAGACGACGTTCTGGATCCACTGCAGCCACACCGCGGTGAACCCCCACCGGTTGCCGAGGGCCTCGCGCACCCACACGTACACCCCGCCCTTCCAGCCCGTCGCGAGCTCCGCGGCGACGAGGGCGGTGGGGACGAGGAAGAGCACCGCGGGGATGAGGTACAGCGTGATGCTGCCGAGGCCGTAGATCGCCATCGCCGGCAGGGACCGCAGGCTCGCCACGACGACGAGGGTGAGCAGGGCGAGCTGGCCGATGCCGAGGACGGCGACGGCGGGACGGGAGATGCGCGGCGTGGAGGTGGCGCCGGCGGTACCGGACTGCGGGGCGGACATGTCGGCCCCTAGTGGTGGAACGCCGAGTCGGGGTGGTCGGACGGCATGGGAGCCGTGAGCGCGTCGAGGTGGGCCACCTCGGCGGTGATGGCGTCGAGCAGCTCGGCGGCCAGATCCATGCTGAGTCCGTTGCGCACGACGATCCGCTGCACCGTGAGGTCTTCGAGGTCCGCGGGCATGGGATAGGCGGGCACGAGCCAGCCGCGCATCCGGAGCCGATCCTGCAGGTGGTACAGCGTCCACTTGTCGGTGTGCCCGTCCTTCAGACGCCAGGCGAACACCGGGATGTCGCTGCCGTCGTTCCACAGCTCGAACGCGTCGAGTTTCGCGATCCCCGCGGACAGGAACTTCGCCACGTCCTGCGAGGCCTGCTGGATGGCCCGGTACCCCTCGAATCCGAGGCGGAGGAACAGGTAGTACTGCAGCAGCACCTGAGCGCCAGGGCGGGAGAAGTTCAGGGCGAAGGTCGGCATCTCCCCGCCGAGGTAGCTCACCTGGAAGACGAGGTCCTCCGGCAGCCACTGCGCGTCACGCCAGACCACCCAGCCGAGACCGGGGTAGACGAGACCGTACTTGTGCCCCGAGGTGCTGATCGAGTGCACGCGCTCCAACCGGAAGTCCCAGACCAGGTCGGGCTGCAGGAACGGGGCGATCATCGCTCCCGAGGCGCCGTCCACGTGGATCGGGATGTCGAGGCCCGTCTTCTCCTGGATCGCGTCGAGCGCCGCGGCGATCTCGGCCACCGGCTCGTACATGCCCGTGTACGTGACCCCCATGATGGCGACCACTCCGATGGTGTTCTCGTCCACGTACTTCTCGAGGTCGTGGCCGTCGAGCGTCTTGTGCTCCTCGCTGATGGGCACGTAGCGCGGTTCGACGTCGAAGTAGTTGCAGAACTTCTCCCAGCACACCTGCACCGCGCTCGACATCACGAGGTTCGGCGTGGAGGCGTCCTTGCCGGCGGCACGGCGCGCCTGCTGCCAGCGACGCTTGAACGCGAGACCGCCGAGCATGCACGCCTCGGAGGAGCCGATGGTCGAGGTGCCGATGCTCTTCGCCGCGTCCGGAGCCCTCCAGAGGTTCGCGAGCATGTGCCAGCAGTTGTCCTCGATGGCGGCGGTCTGCGGATACTCGTCCTTGTCGATCATGTTCTTGTCGAACGAGGCCACGTAGACCTGCTTCGCCTCGTCGTCCATCCAGGTGCTGACGAAGGTGGCGAGGTTGAGGCGTGCGTTGCCGTCGAGGATGGTCTCGTCCTCGACGATCTGCTTCGCCGTCGCGGGAAGGGACTCGGAATCCGGGATGACGTGTCGCGGTGCGACGGTGGCCTCGCCCGGCCGCGTGAAGAGCGGCTGGTCGTCGGCGGAGGAGATGCTCATGGGACGTCCCTTTCGGTCGGTGTCGATTGGCACTGTCTCCAGCGGACGCTAGACCGGCCACCGAGCCACCTCTACGGGCCCCTCGTCCGAAAGGGGTGAGGGTCAGGACGGCCCGAGGATGAAGTTCCAGGCGCCGGTCGCGACCGCAGCGGCGATCGCCGTCGCGGAGATCGCGGCCCCGACGGCGAGCAGAAGCCACTCCGGGGCGCCGAAGCGCGACTCCCGCGCCCACGTCCGTCGGCCCGCCGCCCCGAAGCCGCGTGCCTCCATCGCGGTCGCGAGCTTGGCACCGCGGCGGATCGACAGCACGAGCAGGGCGAAGGCCATGCCGAGGAAGCGGCGGATGCGTCCGCGATCGGCCACGCCGCGCGCCCGGCGGGCGAGTTCCAGAGCCCGCCAGTCGTCGAGGAACAGGCCGGCCATGCGCAGGCCGGCGAGCGCGCCCAGCACGAAACGGGCCGGAAGCCGAAGGATCTGCCCGAGGCCGTCGGCGAGGTCGGTGGGATCGACCGTGATGAAGAGCACCACCGAGGGCAGGGCGATCGCGAGCACCCGGAGCATCGTGGCGACGGCGAGCGCGAGCGACCCCTCGCTGATCCGGAGCACGAACCAGTCGACGTAGACGGTGCCGCTCGTCTCGCCGTAGAGGGCGATGGTGAGACCGGTCAGCGGCGCCGCGAGCCAGACCGGCCACGTGCGCATCCAGAACTCGCGCCAGTCGATGCCCGCGAAGAGGAACAGCACCGCTTCGAGCACCAGCGCGACAGCCGCCGACACCGGGTCGAGGGTGAGGACCAGCGGCACGGCGATGAGCGCGCTGACCCCGAGCTTCGCGACCGGATTGATCCGGGCGACGACGCCGGTGCGGGTGGGCGCGGGGGCGAGAGCCGTCATGCCGGTGCCCCCAGCGCGAACCGCGTGGCGTGCAGGGCGCGCACCACGTCGAGATCGTGGGTGATGGTGATGATCGCGGACCCCTCGTCCCGCAGGGCGGCGAGCATCGCGACGAGCTCAGCCCAGGTGCGGGCGTCCTGACCGAACGTCGGCTCGTCGAGGATCAGCACCCGGGGTCGCGTGGCGATCGCGGCCGCGACCGTGAGCCGGCGCTTCTCTCCACCCGAGAGCGTGTACGGATTCGCGGCCCCCAGATGCGCCAGCCGCAGCCGGGCGAGCAGCTCGTCGACACGGGCTTCGATCTCGCCTTCGGGGAGGCCCAG